>JAZPZM010000119.1:0-13239 GCA_045544735.1 Eubacteriales bacterium | reverse complement strand
TCAGGCGCGGGAACGGTAGTTTCGGGCGCGGGAACGGTAGTTTCGGGCACGGGAGTGGTGTCGGGAACGGTAGTATCGGGAACGGTAGTATCGGGAACGGTGGTGTCGGGTGCGGTGGTGTCGGGTGCAGTAGTTACGACGCTCGGTGGCGTTTCATTAGGCTTCTGCGGCGCATTGATAAGGCGGCACGTCACAAGGCAGACTACAGCTAATAGAAGGGCGAGGATGAGCATAAAGAGTTTTGTAAATTTTTTCATTTTTCTCCTCGATTTAGAATGATGTATATTATTATACACCTTTAGTTTAAGTTTGTCAACCTAAAAGTGCTTAAAAGTTAAACTAAAATATCATATAATGTAAATAAAGGTTGTGTGGAGGTGTTGAAATGTCCGAAAAACTCAAGGAGATCGGCTTGCGTATCAGCGAAAGGCGGCGCGAGGTTGGCTTGACGCAGGAAAAATTGGCTGAACAAATGGACGTGTCCGTGCAGATGATATCCAATCTTGAACGCGGAAACAAGGCTATCCGTATCGATAACCTTATGCGACTTTGTGAGATATTGGACATAAGCAGTGATTATATCCTTACGGGGACGCGCTCGCAGGACGATATATCCGCCGCCGTCCGCAATCTCGCGCGGCTGTCGGAGAAGGATTTTAAGCTTGTGGAGCTTCTTATTGAGCGAATGACTAATGAAAAGTAAAAAAACTGCCGATTTTTCGGCAGTTTTTTTAGTACAAGCAAAAAGCGGTGGGGTGGGGAATAGAATTTAGCGTGGTGCGACGTTTCATACGGCGAACGTATATTTGCGTATGGTGTTGCAACGTAAAATTTTGAATTATTTCGGGAGGGAAAATGTTCAACATACTCACTCTGCTTTCGCGGCTACTCCACGTTATGCTCGGCATCGGCACGCCGAACGGCTTTCCGCCGCCGCTTGAGGCGGACGAGGAGCGCGAGGCGTTCGTTCTTGCCGCCGCGGGCAACGCGGCGGCGCGTGAAAAGCTCATAGTGCATAACCTGCGCCTCGTTTCGCACATCGTGCGAAAGTATTATTCCGCCTCGCCCGACGCCGAGGAGCTTGTCTCCATCGGCACGCTGGGGCTTATTAAGGCGGTCGACAGCTTCGACGTCAGCCACGGCGCGCGCTTTGCTACCTATGCCGCAAAGTGCATACAAAACGAGATACTTATGAGCTTCCGTCAGCAAAAGAAGCTGCGCGGCGAGGTGTCGATGAGCGAGGCTATCGACTTTGACCGCGACGGAAATCCGCTGACGTACGAGGACGTTATCAGCACCGACGAAAACATGGCGGAGGAGCTTGATCGCAGACTTATGGGCGAGCGTGCGATGCACTACGTTCGCAAGTGCCTTACGCCGCGCGAGCGGCAGGTCATCGTTCTACGCTACGGTCTTGGGGGAGCTGAACCCCTTACGCAACGCGAGGCGGCGGAACGGCTCGGCATCTCGCGCTCTTACGTCAGCCGCATAGAAAAAGCCGCCCTCGAAAAGTTAGCGGCGGCGTTTGGAATAAAAAAAGGGTGAATTTTGTTCACCCTTTTTGAATATTTATTCAGCGTTTACGGTCGCGGCGCTGTCACCGAGGACGATGACGGTTGCCGAGGAAACGGAGCAGGGCATTACTACCGAAAGCGTAGTGCCTTTTATGCTTGCCGTGAGCGTCGCGCCGCTTGAAAGTGACATTGATTTACTCATACCGACGGAGTTGAAGTTCTGACACTTTGTCGATTCGCCCGACATTCCGCCGCGCGGCATAATTGCCACGACCGCGCCGCCGCTGTATTTGTAGCCGCTCTCGCTGTCAATAGCGGAATTTCCGTTTGAATTGCTGATAACGATGGTCTCGCCGCCCGAAAAAACGATTCCGCTGTAGGAGCTTCGGCTGTTGGAGTCAAGTCCGTCGCCGCGAGCGAAAACGTATACGTTTCCGCCGAGGACGGATATGCCCGTGCCGCTTGTGGCGGTCGAGTTAAAGCCGTCGTCCGAGGATGTAACGGACACATCTCCGCCCGCAACGCAGACGCGCGTTCCTTCAAGCCCCTCGTAGCTGTTAGTGACCGTAACGCTTCCGCCGTTTACCGTGAGTACGCCGTCGGCGTGGATGCCGTCATCGTTGCTGTAAAGGCTTATCGTGCCGCCGTTTATATCGACGTTGCCAAGCGGAGCTGTGCCGTTCTCAAGCGTTCCCTCGGCGTTGGCGTGAATGGCGTCGTCGTATGCCTTGATGTTGACGCTGCCCGCGTTTACGGCAATGGCGTTGCCCGCCTTTATGCCCTTTGTCGAGTGGTCGCCCTTTTCGGTGTTTCCGCCGCCCATACCGCCGGGACCGCCCATACCGCCCGGGCGTCCCATACCGCCCTGCTGGGTGGTGTAGTTGGTGAAGCTGACGGAGAGCGCTCCGCCGTAGCCTACGTCTATCGCGACGGTGTCATAGCTGTCGTTGTGGCTCTTGTATGAGGAGCAGGCATAATAATTCGAGTCCTGACCTTGCTCCTGCGTTTTTTCGTACATATAGATTGCAAATTTCTGATAGCTTGCCTTTTTCTCAAACTGATAGTAGTAATACGTTGTCTGATTTGTGCTTGGGCGTCCCGGTCTGCCCTTGCCGCCCGACGAAACGGTTTCGTATGAATCGCCAACGTTTATCCACAAAACGTCGCTGTCGCTGTTGTAATACTTGACGGAGTATTTATATCCCGCCCTCGTGGTGCGCAGGTAGTATTTTCCGTCAGCGGTCGCCGTTACCTCCTCGGACGCGGACGAGTATTTGTCGGTGTAAACGGAAAGCGAGGTCGCCTCGCCGTCTATCACAACGTCGTATGCGGCGTCAATGCCGTCGCAAGCCGCGCCTATAGTGTGCGTGCCGCCCGTGATGCTCACGGTGCCGCGCTGCTTGCCCTTGTCGGAAACGTCGGTGTTTGTGGTCTTTATGCCGTCGCCCTGCTTGGCGATGAGGCTCGTCGTGCCGCTTTCGATAGTAACGCTGTCGTTGCCCTTGAGCGCGTTGTCAAGGCACATAACGTTGAGCGTGAGATTTTTAACTTCAAGATCGTCCTTCGTGTGTATGCCGTTGTTGTTTTCGGAAACCACGTTAAGAGTGCCCTTGCCCGCAATTTCAAGGTCAACCGTGGAGTATATCGCGCCCGAATGCGCGTTTTCGTCGTTCTCGTCGACAGATGCGCGCATATCGTAAATATAGCTTGTGAAGTCCTTTTTCGCGGTTATCGTGACCTTGTCACCGCTTAAGACGGTGATGGGGGAGTCGCTTTTTCCGACGAGAGAAAGACCGTGCAGCTCAAGGTC
The DNA here is from genome assembly GCA_045544735.1 of Eubacteriales bacterium. Taxonomy (GTDB): domain Bacteria; phylum Bacillota; class Clostridia; order Oscillospirales; family CAG-272; genus CAG-390. Next base: position 9,915 of record JAZPZM010000119.1, on the reverse strand, counting down.
GAGCTTGCGCCCGTCGCCAACGTCTATTACGATATTGCCGCTGAGCGCACCCTTTATCGAGTAGACCGAGTCCTCGCCAAGCGCGGTAAAGGTCAGCTTGTTGCCTTCAAGCGTGTAACATCCCGCCGAGCCCGAAACGCATTCAACGCTTACGTCAACGGTCTCTTCCTCAAAATATCCGTCGTACATTTCCGACTCGGACACATTCAGCGTGTCGGGCATCGTGGTGGTGAGTGCTTCGCCGTCGGTGGGGCTTTGACAGGAGCTGAAAAGCGTGACGAGCGCAAGCAGGATGCAGAGAAGTGAAAGCTTTTTCATCACAGCACCTCCGCTTCCTCGGAAGCTTCGCAGATGGAAATTTCAAGGTTTCCGTTTCTGCAACGGAGCTTGTCGATAAATTCCTGAATTTTGTCCGCGTCCTTCATCTGAATGCGGAATTGGAGCTTGTAAAGGCTTCCCATATTGGTCGTTTTCGTTTTCGTAAGGCGGTGCTTTTTGGTGTATTCCTTAAAAAGATCGTCAAACTGTCCCGCGAAGCGGAGCGTTTCGGGAACGGTGACGTTCAGCTCCATTTCAGCCTCGTTGCCGAGGGGGAGCGCACCGAGAAGGAGCATAACCGCGCACACGATGAGGGTAAAGAGGATAGCAATTCCGACGTAGCCTGCGGCACACGCAAGTCCAGCCGTCATAGCAAGGAAGATGGCGGCGATGTCGCGTGCCTTGCCCGCTACCGAGCGAAAGCGCACGAGCGAAAACGCGCCCATTACAGCAACGCCCGTGCCGACGTTGCCGTTTACCATCGTAATGACGGTGTGTACTATCATCGGCAAAAGCACGAGAGCGCTCAAAAAGCTACGGCTTGAGCGTGCGCGGAACGATGCGGCGAGCGCCGTGATGACACCGCAGAAAAGCGATGCGGCAAGGCAGATGAAATATCCGCCGTCCGAAAAGCTTCCGCTGTTTATGGAATCAAAGATTGATGGCATTTTTATATTCTCCTTTTGCTTTTTCTTCGGCGCGTGCTTTCAGCTCTCGCAAATAAGACGTGCCGTATTTTGAAAATGAGGTGGGGTATATCGAGCAGGCATCGAGCGCGTGAGCGAGCCACAGCGGCATCGCGCCGCCCGTTTTGATCTCAAGTATTATATCGCCGTCCGCAATGGGCGTGCCGTCAGCTCCGCTTGCAAGCGATAGCTCGCAGGTGCGGTAGCGTATATCCGAGTCAAAGGTGAGGCGAAGATCGGCGTTTTCGGTACTGTAGAACGCTTCACGCTCGCAGGCGATGAGCATAGCGGGTGCGGGGTGGCGATAGTAGCGCATTGCGTAGTCGATCTCCGAAATTATCTGCGACTCAAACGGAGGCGAGTCGCCGCTTATATAATTTTCCGCCTCGGCAAGCGTCATAGAGGCACGCCGCTTGTAAACGATGCCCTTGTATTTCTTTTTTATCTCAAAAAACACTTTTGAGGAGGCGGTCGGCGTGCCGTAGCTGCGGATACGCAGCTTTTCCTTGTACGCTTTCGCATCTATGGAATTTCGTATCAGCAAAAAATCGGGGGTGTCGAGATACAGAGAGCAAACCGTGCTTTTTCCGTGCTTATCGGGCGCTAATCTCTCGCCGACAAGCTCCAGAAGGCGTGAGCGCTGAACGGGCGTGATGCGGTATTTTTTCTCGACTCGTCGGAAAATAAATTGGTCGGACATCATTTTCTCCTTGGGAATGTTTTACAGCATTATTTTACATATTGATTATGGTTGATTTGGTAAAGAAACGGTGATTTTTGTGTGAAAAAACAAAAAGAACGGTCGACGACCGTTCTTTTTTTATATTAGTCAGAAATTCTTTTTTATACTGTCCAGACAATCTGCGCAAATGCGTTTGCCGTTGAAAAATGTCACGTTGTCAACGTTGCCGCAGAAGATGCATGCGGGGGAGTATTTCTGTAAAATAATGCGTTCGTTGTCAACGAAGATCTCGACGGGGTCCTTGACGTTAATATCAAGCGATTTGCGAAGCTCTATGGGCAGAACGATTCTGCCAAGCTCGTCAATCTTCCTGACTATGCCTGTGGATTTCACGATTTGTCCCTCCTTGTTATTTAATTGGGTTCATAAATATTATACAACACTTTTTTACATATGTCAACACAAAACCCCAAATAATAACAGTTTTTTGTGCCTTTGTAAATTATTTGCGCGTGAATGAATGCGCGTGGCGTTGGGCGATAATTTTAATTAGCACGGGCGGGAGGAAGAAAAATGAATATACGGAATGAAGAAATGCGGCAGGTGGTTTGGCTGTCGCAAACTGACAGCGAGTTTTTTGAGAGCGTGTGCTTCGTTTTGCGCAAGGATGCGGAGCGAACGGAGGGCAAGGACATAGTTGCGGAGGCGGAGCGGATAGTGACGGAATACGTTGACAGAAGATGGAACGGTCACTACCGCAAAACGCGCAGACGCGGTTTCGGAGCGGGCTTGATAGCGGGGATCGGCTTTACTCTTGCCGCCGTTGCGGTTACCTTTTTCCTTATTGCAATATTTACTTGACATACGGGCGAATTTGCTGTATAATAAATAAGGAAATTTTTCTTCGGAATGTGATTCCGAGGACTTACATATTAAAAAATACATAAAGAAAACGGCTCTCCTATCGGGAGAGCTTGGGTTTGTTATGCAAAAATTTTGAAAAGGAGTATTTATGGCAAAGAGAAAAAACATTCCCGTAAAGGGGAAGGAGCAGAGCGCACGCGATGCAAGCAGGCTCGATATCGACGCTATGCTTGAGGAGCTTGAGCTCTACGACGAGTTTGATAAAAAGCCCAAAAAGGCGCAAGCAACGAAAAAGCGCCCAAAGGGAGCAAAGCAGGAGGCAACGCCCTCCGCGGCGAAAAAAGCCGCGCCCAAGACACAGAAAAATAAGGCGCACGATGCCTCCCCCGAAAAGAAGCTTCGCGTCATACCTCTCGGCGGTCTTGGTGAGATAGGCAAGAATATGACCGTCGTTGAATTTGACAACGACATCGTTATTATCGACTGCGGACTCGGTTTTCCCGAAGAGGATATGCTTGGTATAGACCTCGTTATCCCCGATTTTTCCTATCTTGAGGCGAACAGAGAAAAAATACGCGGCGTAGTTCTTACGCACGGTCACGAGGACCATATAGGTGCGATACCGTACTTTTTGCGCCGCTTTGCGAGCGTTCCCGTTTACGGAACGGCGCTGACCATCGGTATTATCCGCAACAAGCTGCCTGAGCACAAGCTCGGATTTCAGCCGAAGCTCAACGTAGTTAAGGCGGGAGATAAGGTAAGGCTTGGAGTTTTCGAGGCAGAATTTATACACGTTAACCACTCTATTGCTGACGCTTGCGCTATCGCGCTTTCGACTCCGCGCGGCGTTATCGTTCACACGGGTGATTTCAAGCTTGACGTTTCCCCCATCGAGGGTGAGATGATGGACCTCGTCCGCCTCGGCGAGCTTGGTAAAAAGGGAGTTAAGCTTCTTATGTGCGAGTCCACCAACGCCGAGAGGTGCGGATTTACGCCATCGGAAAAGAAGGTCGGCGCAGCACTTGAAAACGTATTTTCGACAAATCAGGACAAGAGGATAGTCGTTGCGACGTTTTCCTCAAACGTTCACAGAGTTCAGCAGATAATCGACCTTTCCGTTCGCCACGGCAGACGAGTTGCCGTTACGGGCAGAAGTATGCAGAGCATAGTCAGTGCGGCTATCGAGCTTGGGTATATGAAGCCTCCCGCGGGAACGATGATGGATATTTCCGAGGTGAAGAACGCCGCGCCGTCAAGCGTGACGCTTATAACCACGGGAAGCCAGGGCGAGCCGATGTCCGCGCTCTACCGTATGGCGTTTGGCGATCACGCGCAGATATCCCTTACCTCGCGCGACGTGGTGGTGCTTTCTTCAAGCACGATACCCGGAAATGAAAAATATATTGGAAGAATAATCAACGAATTTGCCCATAACGGCATCAAGGTTATTTACGACGGCATACTTGACGGCGTTCATACGTCGGGACACGCATGTGCCGAGGAGATAAAGCTGATGCAACAGCTCATCAAGCCGAAGTACTATATGCCCATTCACGGCGAGTACAGGCATCTTAACGCTAACCGCGAGCTTGCAGAGAGTATGGGAATACCCGCGCAGAACGTTTTTATAACCGAGCTTGGAAGCGTTCTTGAAATAGGAAAGAGAAGCGCCGCAATAACGGAAACGGTAATGGCGGGCAGAACGCTTATTGACGGCTACGGTGTGGGCGACATCGGAAACGCGGTGCTGCGCGACAGAAAGCATCTGTCCGAGGACGGTATCGTTATTATCTTTGCCGCGGTGGAGCTTACCTCACGGCTTATAATCTCTCCGCCCGAGATAGTGACGAAGGGATTCGTCTACGTGCCCGATTCCGAGGAGCTTATATACGACGCGAAGATCGCGGCGGCAGACGTGCTTGCCGATTCGCTGGAATATAAGCGGGGCAAGCCCGATCTTGAAACGATAAAGGAAAAGGTGCGCCGCGAGGTAGCAAAGCTCCTCTCCTCAAGAACGGGACGAAATCCCATCGTTATCCCGATGATAAGCGCCCTCTGATGTGAACATTTTTTGAAGATATTGAAAATCTTCTCCCAAGACACAAAAAGTTTGTAATTTATTCATATTTTGTTAAAATATTAAGGCTCATAAACAAGTATAATATATATGTTTGCTTGATTGAGCCGCCTACTTAGCGGCGGCAACGTATCGTGACCAAAAAGTAAAAAGAAAGGTATTGAAAATACTATGGGAAAAGGCAATCGCTCAAGAATTGAAAGAGCTAATGAAATCGTTGTAAAAAGCGAAAAAACGAAGAATCAGGGAGAGAAGAACTCTGCGGCTAAGCTTACCACTATCGCATCGATAGCAGCGTCGCTTCTGCTCGTTGCTTGTCTTGTTCTTCTGTTCGTCGTAAACGTTGTTCCGCTGTGGAGACCTGCGGCAACGTCCGACAACTTCACCGTAAGCAAGGACGCTATGTCCTTCCTGCTTTACACGCAGTACGACAACTTCCTTAATCAGTACGGCGCGTATGCCAGCTATTTCGGCATAGACACCAGCACGTCGCTGAAGGCTCAGTGGCAGGATAAGACCAACGGTGTTACTTGGTTTGACTATTTCGCAACCTCTGCAAAGAATCAGGTAGAGGAGCTTCTCCTTTGCTGTGAGGCTGCAAAAGCCGCAGGTATGACTCTTACCGACGAGGATAAGGCAGAGATCGAAAAGTATATCGAAGATTTCTACAAGATGGCAGAAGAGGGCGTTGTCGCCTACGAGGAGGCTTACCTCAAGAACAACTCCGTCGAGATCAATCTCTCTGTCGGCGATTACATAGAGATGATGTACGGTAGCGGTGTTGGCGAGGGTGATATCCGCGACGCGCTTGAGATATCTTATCTTGCACAGAACTGGAAGGATAAGTGGACCGACGAGACCGACGCTACCATCAAGGACGGCGACCTTGAGACTTTCGTTGAGAACAATAAGGCAAACTTCTATAAGGCTGACTATATGAGCTATAGCTTCAGAGCAACCCTTTCCGTAGCAGGTAGCGAGGCTACCGCCGAGGAGAAGGCGGCTTACGAGGCTGAAAAGACCGCAATGAAGGCTCTTGCTGATGCGCTTCTTGCCGCTGCAAACGATGCAGACGCGTTTAATGCACACGTTAAGAGCTACATAATCGATACTCTCTCGGGCGAGCTTTTTGATCAGTATTATGAGGAAGAAAGCGAGTCCCTTAAGGACGATGAGCTTCCTTCTGCTGAAAAGCTTGCCGAAGATAAGGCTAATGTCCTTAAGTACGTCAAGGAGTTGATCGAAAAGGTCGACGCCGACGCTAAGGAAGATGAAAAGGCAGAGGATAAGGCTGAGACTCAGGCTGACGAGGATAAGAAGGAAGAGGACGATACCCCCAAGGCTCCTACCTTTGACGAAAAGACTGCATACGGCAAGGCTATGAAGAAGGTCTGCGACGATCTTGCTAAGGATATGGAATCTGAGTACGTTGCTATCACCAGCGATGGCAAGGCTTACGTTGATCCCAAGGGTGAAGAGACCGAAAAGCTTGACGCGTGGGTATTTGACGATGCACGCAAGGCAGGCGACAAGGAGATCCTTAAGGAAGAGGGCGAAAAGTCCAGCACCTACACCGTTGTTCTTCTGAACAAGGCTGCATATATCAACGAGGAGCAGACTCGCGACGTTGCGCACATCCTCTTTACCAAGGATAAGTACGAGACCGAGGAGAAGGCAAAGGCAGAGGCTGAGAGAGTTCTTGAGCTCTACAAGAACGGCATCAACACCCTTGAGGCTTTCGAGGCTCTCGGCAAGGAATACACCGAGGATTCGGGCGTTAAGTACGAGAACGTAAAGCCCGGCGATATGGTTGAGGAGTTCAACGATTGGATGTTCGACGAGGCTCGCAAGGTCGGCGACGTTGATATCGTAAAGACCACCTACGGTTACCACATCATGTACTACGTTGGCGAGGGCGATATCGCTTGGAAGGCTGACGCAAGAGACGGACTTCTTGATGAGAAGTACTCCGCTTGGTGTGACGAGCAGGCAAAGGTATACAATATCAAGTTCAACGATACTACTATCGGACTCATCAGCGGAAGATAATATTTTTTATCAGCACCAAAAAGCCTTAGCGCTTTTTGGTGCTGATGGGTATTATCACCATTAGTGTGGGGCATCATATACTGTACAGATGCCGAATTCGGCTCTATGGAGGACCGTAACCAAATGATAATAGAACCCAAAAAGACCGCGGTCGCGTACCGCTGTCCCGATTGCGGCGCGGGCGTTATGAGCGCCGTCGACGTGTTTAGTCTGTCTGCCGACAGAGTGCGGCTCAGATGCTCCGACCCCGAGTGTCCGTCAAGGAAGGGCGACGGGGAGAGCGATGCAAACCGCCATCTTGACGTCGTAGCCGTCAAGGATGCGGAGGGAGGCAAGGTAAGGCTTACCGTGCCCTGCATATTCTGCGGCAAGCCGCACACCTTTACGGTGAATACGTCGATATTTTTCGGCAAAGACATCTTTGTGATGTCGTGTCCGTATTCGGGGATAAATATATGCTTCGTCGGCGAGCTTGAGCACGTGAAGGCGGAGCTTGCGCGTTCGGAGCTTGAGCTGCTCGATATGCTTGAGGAGCACGGAATGTCCGAGATCAGGGATTTTGATGCGGATAATGAGGCGCTGCCCGACCCTCAGGTGTATGAGATAGTGATGTTCGTCATCCACGATCTTGCGGCGGAGGGGAAGATATTCTGCCGTTGCGAAAAGAGCGGGGAAGCATACGAGGACGGCGAGGAAGGCGAATATTCCGTCGATATCACCGAGGACGGCGTGCTTGTCCGTTGCGATAAATGCGGCGCAAAGAAGCTGATAGCGACGAATTCGCTTATTCAGGCGCACGATTTTCTTAACTGCGACAGCCTTACGCTTGAATGACGAAAGCGGCGGATGCAAGGACTCGCATCCGCCGCTTTTGACTTTCGCATCGTAACGACTATCCGTGGATTTGCGCAAATATTTTCAAATGGCAATTTAAAAATATTTCGGAAGCCCAATTTAAAAACATTTTCGTAGGTCGATTTGAAAATATCTGTTGCAAATCCGCCGAGAATGTGCTATAATAAGCGAAACGGGGTGTGGCGCAGTTGGTAGCGCGCGACGTTTGGGAGCGAGCATAACCCACGCCGCTTCGAAAAATCAAAAGTGCGAAAAAGCCTTTATTTATGCGGGTTTTCGGCACTTTACAAAATCTCAAAAATGCGTAAAAATCGGGTTTGACCACAGTTTGTCCCACTTCTACGCAAAACGGAGGATTTAATTCATGAGTAAGAGCGAAGTTATCGGTAATCTTATAGGTGTTGCAATCGGAAGCATTCTTTCCGGAGTATGCGTTTATTTTACTAAAAGCATTTGGTCTGCAGTTATTCCTTTTGCTTGTTACTTAATCGGCGGTTGGATTGGAAAATCTGTAAATAATACAACTAAATAATCTTTTTCGGGGTGTGGCGCAGTTGGTAGCGCGCGAAGTTTGGGACTTCGATGCCGCAGGTTCAAGTCCTGTCACTCCGACCAATACTAATTAAGGTTGATTCAAAATGAATTAACCTTAATTTTTTATGCTTTTTCGCCTATTATATGCACTTTTGTTTGCACAAGGCGCTGTAGAAACGGGGCTTTGTAGTAAAATTACAACGGGAGTATAAGATTACCGCATTACCGAAAAATACTAAAAATCCGCACTTTTACTCCCTGCTCGGCAATGAATATTTGATTCCGTAAGCGAACACACTCTCCCGTAAACGAACACTTTTGCCGTCAACGCACACCGAAAACATAACATATTATGAATTTAGGAGTGTATTTACTATTGAAGAATTTTATGGTATAATGTTATAAACGATAGTCATACAAAAAGCGAGGGGTCAAAGTTATGGCAGAAAAGAAATACATAATTGACAATGCCGAACTGATGGCAGAGTGGAACTGGGAAAAGAATGATAAATTAGGTTTTGACCCTAAAACTTTAACTCTTGGTAGCGACAAAAAAGTATGGTGGGTTTGTAACACAGGACACGAATGGCAAGCCTCGATAGGTCATAGAAGTCGTGGCCGCAGATGTCCTTATTGTTCGAACAAAAAAGTGTTAAGTGGCTATAATGATTTACAAACAGTTAATCCAACATTAGCAAAGGAATGGAATTATGAGAAAAACAACGGATTAACTCCTGCGGATGTAACGCCTAGTAACGATAAAAAAGTTTGGTGGAAGTGTAGAAAAGGGCACGAGTGGCAAGCTACGATAGGTAGTAGAAAGAGAGGAAGCGGTTGCCCATATTGCTCAGGCAGAAAGGTATTCGAGGGCTATAATGATTTACAAACGGTTGATCCAACTTTAGCAAAGGAATGGAATTATGAGAAAAACAATGGATTAACCCCTACGAATGTAACTCCTAGTAGCAATAAAAAAGTTTGGTGGAAGTGTAGTAAAGGACACGAATGGCAAGCTACGATAAACAGCAGAAATGATGGTTGTGGCTGTCCTGTTTGCAGTTCCGAACGAAAGACTTCGTTCCCCGAATATGCAATTGTGTATTACCTTAAAAAATACGGTTTAGAAGCAATACACACATATAAAGAAAAAGGTTATGAGCTTGATATTTTTATCCCTTCAAAAAACATCGCTATCGAATATGATGGATATCTTTGGCACAAAAATAGGACGAAACAAGATTTAGCAAAAAATCAAAAATGCTTAAATGATGGGATAAAATTATACAGAATTAGAGAAGGATTGCACCTGTTAAATGATAGTTCTTCGGATTATGTTGTTCACAAAACACAAAAAGATTTATCCTTTGTGCTTGAAAAAGTTTTAAGTGAAATAATCGGAATGAGCATTCTTGTTGACTTGAATAGAGACGTAATTGCTATAGAAAACTTACGGGAATTAACAGAAAAGGAAAAGTCCCTTTTGTTTTCCAATCCTGAAGTTGCAAAAGAATGGAATCATGAAATGAACGGTAATTTAAAACCAGAGCATTTTGCATCAAATAGCAATAGAAAAGTGTGGTGGAAGTGTAGTAAAGGGCACGAGTGGCAAGCGAAGATAAGCCATAGAAATGGTGGGAGCGGGTGTCCATATTGTGCAGGTCAAAAATCTTTAAAAGGTTATAACGATCTGCAAACTGCTAATCCAATTTTAGCAAAAGAATGGAATTATGAAAAAAACGGCGAAACAACTCCGAATATGGTTACTATAGGTAGTACAAAAAAAGTCTGGTGGAAGTGCAGCAAAGGTCATGAGTGGCAAGCCTCAATAAACAATAGAAATAAAGGACGTG
>JAZPZM010000118.1:0-6989 GCA_045544735.1 Eubacteriales bacterium | reverse complement strand
GGGCTTTTTGGTGACTGCCTTGACCGCCTTTACCACCTCTGCGGCGGCTTCTGGCGACGTGCCGAAGGACATTCCGCCGCCGTGAACGTTGGGACAGCTTACGTTGACCTCAAGCCAGCCGACCTGCTCCTCGGCGTCAAGTCGCTCGCAAACGTAGGCGTAATCCTCGACGGAAAAGCCCGAAACGTTTGCCATAACCTTTTTGTTAAAGCATTTTTTAAGTAAGGGAAGCTCGTGGTTTATGACCGCGTCAACGCCCGGATTTTGAAGTCCCACCGCGTTTATCATACCCGCGGAGCATTCTGCAATGCGGGGCGTGGGGTTGCCAAATCGCGCCTCGCGCGTAGTACCCTTAAATGAGAACGTGCCAAGCACGTTTATGTCGTAAAGCTCGGCAAATTCGTAGCCGAAGCCGAACGTGCCGCTGGCGGGGATAACGGGGTTATCAAGCTCGATTCCGAGAAGGTTTACGCTCAGTCTTCCCATAGTATCTCCTCCTTTTTCATAACGGGGCCTTCCTTGCATATGCGCTTGTTGCCCGTAAGCGTTTTGCAGGAGCAGCCCATGCACGCGCCAAAGCCGCAGCCCATGCGCTCCTCAAAGCTCATCTGTCCCGACGTTTTCGACGCGCGATAGACCGCTTTGAGCATCGGCTCAGGGCCGCAGGTGTAGAAATAGCTGTAATCCGCGCCCATAGCGTCGGTAACGAAACCCTTCGTGCCGTAGCTTCCGTCAACGGTAGTAACGGTAACGTCACAGCCGAGGGCGGCAAAATCCTCGCGGCAGAAAATCTCGCTCTCGGTGTTAAAGCCGAGTATTACGGACACGCGAAGTCCGCGCGCGCGGAGCTGTTTTGCAAGCATATAAAGCGGGGGAACGCCCACGCCGCCGCCGATGAGCAAAGGATGCTCACCCGCGAGGGTAAGGTCGTAGCCGTTGCCGAGTCCCGTCAGCACGTCAAGAGTCTCGCCCGCGCTCATTTTTGCCATTTGCGCCGTGCCCTTGCCGACGACCTTGTAAATGAGGGTAAGCACGTCGCCCTCACAGTCGCAAACGGAGATGGGGCGGCGCAGGAAAAGGCCGACAAGCTGAACGTTGACGAACTGTCCCGCCGCCGTTATGGCGCTCGTGTCGCCGAGCAGGCGCATACGCCAAACGTCGCGCGTCAGCGGTGCGTTTTCAATTATCGTGAATATGGATTGTTTCATTTTTTCCTCGTTTTTAATATGAATGCTTTTTGCGGCGCAAAAAGCTACCTTAATATTTTGCGAAGCAAAATATTTCACACGCCGCAGGCGTATTTCACCCGACGGAGTCGGATATCATCCACCGTAGGTGGATATCATTGAAAACGCGAAGCGTTTTCTTTGCGTCATCCCGCAGGCGCGGCGCAATGAAAGTGCAAAGTGCAAAGTGCAAAGTGCAAAGTGCAAAGTTTAGGAGGCATTTTGCCTTTTGGCAAAAAGCTACTTATTGAAAATGGGTTAGTGCAACTTTTAGCTTATTGCTATGAATTAAGGTAGCGGGAACGGCGCAACCACTTGCGTCATTCCGCTGGCGCTTAAACGTGCGGGAATAGCGCACTCTCCTGCGTCATCCCGCAGACGCGGCGCAATGTTCTGCGACGCGGCAAGTGGATCTCGCTAAAATTCCGCCGAATTTATTCGCCTTTTGTTCGCACCCGACTTTCCCTTTGCGGACTCCCGCCGTGCGCTTTGGCTATGCGAAAAAGCGGCGGTTTACATTAGCCTCCCTCTCGGAGGGAGGCTCTCGGTGCGATCGCTTTTAATAGTGCGTAGCCGAGTTTTTAGTGAATAGTGAAGGAAGCTTTTTGCGAGGCAAAAAGCCACCAAAATTATTCACTATTCATCATTCATTATTCATTAGCTTTTTGCTTTGCAAAAAGCTTTTTCATTCCTTACGAGTCGATGGTCGAAATCGTAAGCGTCGTTTCCTCAAGCACGTCGAGCAGTACGCTGACGGTGTCAAGCGAGGTCATTATCGTTACGTTATTCTCGGTAGCGTAGCGGCGTATCATTACGCCGTCGCTTGCCTGACCGATGGAGTCAACGTCGCGCGTGTTGAGAACGTACGCGATGTGTCCCTGCGAGAGTGCGTCGCGTATCTCGTCGCTGTCCTCGTCAAGCTTGCGGAGAATATGCGTTCTGATGCCGTTCTTCTTAAGGAAATTAGCAGTTCCCTCGGTCGCCTCGATGTTAAATCCGAGGTTGTAGAAGCGGCGGATAAGGGGCAGAGCCTCCTCCTTGTCCTTGTCGGAGATGGTGGCAAAGACCGTGCCGTAGTTCTGCAGCTTCATTCCCGATGCCTGAAGTGCCTTGTAGAGTGCGCGGTAGAACTTATCGTCGTAGCCTATCGCCTCGCCCGTGGACTTCATTTCGGGGGAGAGGTATGCGTCAAGTCCGCGCAGCTTGTTGAAGGAGAATACGGGGACTTTTACGTACCAACGCTTCTTCTCCTCGGGGTAGATGTCAAAAATACCCTGCTCCTTAAGGCTCTTGCCGAGGATTACCTCGGTCGCGATGTCCGCAAGGCTGTAGCCCGTTGCCTTGGAAAGGAAGGGAACGGTACGCGAGGAGCGAGGATTTACCTCGATGATAAAGACGTTCTCGTCCTTGTCGACGATGAACTGGATATTGTAAAGACCAACGATGCCGATGCCGAGACCGAGCTTCTTTGCGTACTGCAAAATAATGCCCTTGACCTTGTCGGAAATCGAGAAGGTGGGATAAACGCTGATACTGTCGCCGCTGTGAACGCCCGTGCGCTCAACAAGCTCCATAATACCGGGTACGAAAACGTCTCTGCCGTCGCAGATCGCGTCGACCTCGACCTCCTTACCGCTGATGTACTTGTCAACGAGAACGGGCTTGTCCTCGTCTATCTCAACGGCGGTCTTAAGGTAGTGGCGGAGCTGTTCCTCGTTGCCGACTATCTGCATCGCTCTGCCGCCAAGCACGAAGCTGGGACGGACGAGCACGGGGTAGCCTATCTCACGCGCGGTGGCAACGCCCGCCTCGATATTGGTAACTGCCGCGCCGCGAGGCTGGGGAATGTTAAGCTCGGAAAGGAGCTTTTCGAAAACGTCGCGGTTCTCCGCGCGGTCGATAGCGGTGCAATCCGTGCCGATTATCTTAACGCCGAGGTCGTGAAGCGGCTGTGCAAGGTTTATTGCGGTCTGTCCGCCGAGCGAGGCGATAACGCCCTCGGGCTTCTCAAACTCGATGATGTTCATAACGTCCTCGGGCGTGAGCGGCTCGAAATAGAGCTTGTCGGCGGTGGTGTAGTCCGTCGAAACGGTTTCGGGGTTGTTGTTTATGATGATAGCCTCGTAGCCCGAATTCTTAATGGTGGTAACGGCGTGAACGGTGGAGTAGTCAAACTCTACGCCCTGACCTATACGGATGGGGCCCGCGCCGAGAACTACTATCTTCTTCTTGTCGGTCAGGACGGATGCGTTCTCGCCCGTGTAGGAGGAGTAGAAATAGGGAATGTACGCGCCCGTGTGGCAGGTGTCGACCATCTTGAAAACGGGGAAGAGCTTATGTTCCTTGCGGAACTTGAACACGTCAAGCTCGGCGCATTTCCACATTCTTGCAACGTATTTGTCGCTAAAGCCCATCTTCTTTGCGGCGGTGAGGGTTTCAAGCTCGAAGGGATGCGCCTTGAGCGTTTCCTCCATATCGACGATGTGCTTGATAGCTTCAAGGAAGAAGGGGGTTATCTGCGTTATCTCGTGTACCTTTTCCACGCTCGTGCCGCGCGCGATTATCTCGGCGATAGCGAAGATGTTGTCGTCGCGGAAGGTGGAGATGTATTCGAGAATGTCCGCGTCGGACATATTGTCAAACTTGTGGTGGTATATGTGGTTTACGCCGACCTCAAGGGAGCGAATGCCCTTGAGCAGACATTCCTCAAGGTTCGAGCCGATGCCCATTACCTCGCCCGTTGCCTTCATCTGCGTGCCGAGGGTGTTGGACGCGGTGGTGAATTTATCGAACGGGAAGCGGGGGAGCTTTGCGATGACGTAGTCAAGGCGGGGCTCAAACGCGGCGTTGGTGTTGGCGATCTTGATCTCCTCAAGCGCCATACCGACGGCGATCTTCGCGGTAACGCGCGCGATGGGGTAGCCGCTTGCCTTGGATGCAAGCGCGGACGATCGGCTTAGGCGGGGGTTGACCTCGATGAGATAGTACTCGCTGGAGTGGGGGTTGAGCGCGAACTGCACGTTACAGCCGCCCTCTATCTTCAGCTCGCGGATTATCTTTATCGCGCTGTCGTTAAGCATCTTAACGTCGTGGTCGGAAAGCGTCATAATGGGCGCAACGACGAGCGAGTCGCCCGTGTGAACGCCTACGGGGTCGATGTTTTCCATACCGCAAATGGTGATGGCGTGGTCGTTGCCGTCGCGCATTACCTCAAATTCGATTTCCTTATAGCCCTTAACGCTCTTTTCGATAAGTACCTGATGAACGGGGGAGAGGCGGAAGGCGTTAGTGCCTATCTCGATAAGCTCCTCCTCGTTGTTGGCAAAGCCGCCGCCCGTTCCGCCGAGCGTGAACGCGGGGCGAAGCACTACGGGGTAGCCTATCTTCTTAGCGGCTGCCTTTGCCTCGTCAAGATTGTAGGTTATCTCCGAGGGGATGGTGGGCTCGCCGATGGATTGGCAAAGCTCCTTGAACAGCTCTCTGTCCTCGGCGCGCTCGATGCTCTCGCCGCTCGTTCCGAGCAATTCCACGCGGCACTCCTTGAGAATGCCCTTCTGCTCAAGCTGCATAGCGAGGTTGAGTCCCGTCTGTCCGCCGATGCCGGGGAGAATGGCGTCGGGACGCTCGTAGCGAAGAATTTTTGCAATATATTCAAGCGTCAGCGGCTCCATATAGACCTTGTCCGCGATGGTGGTGTCGGTCATGATGGTCGCGGGGTTGGAGTTGACGAGTACTACCTCGTAGCCCTCCTCCTTGAGTGCCAAGCACGCTTGCGTGCCCGCATAGTCAAACTCTGCCGCCTGACCGATGATGATAGGACCTGAGCCTATGATGAGTATCTTTTTAAGATCAGTTCTTTTTGCCATTTTTTATCTCCTCCGTTTTACTTTATTTCCCAAACTGTTTTGCCTTGATATACCGTTTTTAAGCACACGCCAAAGAGCTTATCGCCCGTAAATGGCGTTGCTCTGCCGAGCGTAAGAAATTCGTCGGGGTCGACGGTAAATTCCTTCCCGATATCCCAAACGCTGTAGCTGTCGCCGCACTCAAGACCGAAGCGGCGGCGCGGATTGTGGCACATAAGTGCCGTAAGCTCGTCAAGCGTCAGCACTCCGCCGCGCACAAGGCGCGTGTAGAGCACGGGGAACGCCGTTTCAAGCCCGACAATGCCAAACGCGCTTCCCTCAAGTCCGCGGGATTTCTCCTCGGCGGAGTGGGGCGCGTGGTCGGTGGCTATCATATCCACCGTGCCGTCCTTTATTCCCTCAAGCAGCGCCTCGCGGTCGGCGGCGGAGCGCAGGGGTGGGTTCATCTTAAAGCGTCCTTCCTCTTTAAGATCGCTATCGTCAAGCACAAGGTAGTGCGGCGCGGTCTCGCAAGTCGCGTCAACGCCCGTGCGCTTTGCTTGTCTTATCAGCTCAACGCTCTCCTTTGCGGAGACGTGGCAGACGTGGTAGGCACAGCCGACCTTTGCGGCAAGCTCAAGGTCGCGCGCTATCTGCGCGTACTCGCTCTCGGAGCAGATGCCGCGGTGAGCGTGCGCGCGCGCGTACTCGCCGTCGTGGATGTAGCCGCCGCGAAGCAGGGAATTGACCTCGCAATGCGCGACTATCATTTTGCCAAGCTCCTTTGCTTGCTTCATTGCGGCAAGCATCATTTCGTCGCTCTGCACGCCCCTGCCGTCGTCGGAAAAGGCGATAACGCCGCCCGCCATTCCCGCAAGGTCGGCAAGAGCCTCGCCGCGCTGACCTACGGTGATAGCGCCGTAGGGGTGAACGCCAATTACCGCGTCACGCGCGATGATGTCGCGCTGAAGCGCGAGGTTTTCGGCGGAGTCGGGGACGGGATTAAGGTTCGGCATCGTGCAAACGTCGGTAAAGCCGCCGCGTGCCGCCGCCATAGAGCCGCTTTTTATCGTTTCCTTGTAGGAAAAACCCGGCTCACGGAAATGCACATGCACATCACAAAAGCCGGGAAGAATAATAACGCTATCGGAATTTTTAAACACTTCAACACCTTCATAAGAGGAAAAGTCAAAGGAGGACGCCTTGCCGCCAAGCTGTGCGCCGTAAGCTGAATTTTTAAGCATTTTTGCAGGCATAACGAGTCCCTCCGTTTTCGTTTTTTGGGGGGCAAAAGCGGACTTGTCCGCACTCCCCGATCTTATCTTTACAATTATAGCACAGGGTAAGGGGAATGTCAAGAGGAAAAAGTGAAAACGCGAGGCGTTTTCAAGTGAAGTTGCGGCTTCGCCGCAGGGATGTTGCGCCGTGGGCGCAAATGATGTACGGCTTTGCCGTAATGATGTTGCCTTCGGCAAATGATGTGGGCTTCGCCCAATGATGTTGCGCCTATGGCGCAAATGAAGGAAGCTTTTTGCGTAGCAAAAAGCATTCCTATTGAAAAGGGAATAGCGCACTCTTTGCGTCATTCCGATTGAATTCCATTGAGGGCGGGAACGGCGCACCCTTTAGCGTCATTCCGAAGTTCTGACGAGCTACTTCGAGTCAGAACGAGCGAATCTCGCCGTTTTTCCGCAGAAAAACGGCGCTTGATGTTAGCACCCAACCGATTTATTAGGGAATAGCACTAAAAAATACGGCTATGCGCTATTTGAGGCGATAGCGCAACTTTGCCTCCCTCCGAGAGGGAGGGGGACCACGAAGTGGTGGAAGGAGCCTGCGTATTTATATAACGAGTGCTTGTGGTATTGTCGCGCACTCTCCTTCGGTCTCGCGTCCGCGCGACAGCTCCCTCCCGGAG
>JAZPZM010000117.1:0-2974 GCA_045544735.1 Eubacteriales bacterium | reverse complement strand
GAATATCAGCCACCCAAGGCACATGGAAAAGAAAAATCTGTGTGCCTTTTTCCTTTCTGCCGATAAATATTTATAAACATACTTTCTTGTACATATTGAAAAAACAAGCGATTTGTGTTATAATATGATAAATAATGATTAACTGTGCAAGCGAGGTGCGCAAATGAACATCAAGAATATGGAATTTGGAGATGCGGTCAAGTTCGTCCGTATGAAGCTTGGACTTTCACAAACCGAGCTTGCCGATGCGATTGGTGTGTCCTTGCCAACGGTAAGCCGTTGGGAGAATAAGGGTCGCAAGCCGCAAATGATGACGCTCGGCAAATTCTATGAGTTTTGCCGTGAAAGAGGAATAGACTTCGAGGAGGTGGATTCGATATGAAACGAAGAAATATAGTGCGCTTATTTGCGGCCCTTTTGATCATGAGCCTTATGCTTTCGGTATTGCCCTTGGCGGTGTCCGCGCAGGAAAACGAGCTGATCACAACGCGCTCAGAATTTGAAAAAGCATTGAATAGCGCAAAGGACGGCGATACCATTCTCGTCGGTGATATTGATTTTAACCTTAACTCTACCGGCGCTGTTAATACGGTTGAAAGAATTACCATTGATAAGAACATTACGATAAAAAGCGGAAAGACGGATGGTAACGCCGTGTTTACGGGCGCAAGCTTCATACTGAACGGTACGAAGATCGGCGGCAAAAGCTCGTCGTTTGTATTTGAGGGTATCGTCTTTGACGAAGGGCTTGACACAAGCACGCTGACGGATGAGGACTGGCAGCTTTCCTATGATAGCCAAGGCGAGGAATTATCTCCGTATCCGTTAAAAAATCAGTATGCTATACAATGCAAAGGCAATGCAAGCGCAAGCTTCAAAAACTGCGAATTCAAAAATTATATGCATACGTACGGCCCCGCGATCCGCGCATTTTATGGAGATTACACGCTGACTCCCTCGCTTGAAGCGGAGCATGGCGACAACGTGCCGTATAAGTTAGAGCTTAATTTGGAGGGGTGCAGCTTTTCCTCCAACGCATCGTTGTATGGCGGCGGTGCGGTCTACGTAGAGGCAGCCGACAAGAACGTTACGCTGAATGTTAAGGATTGCATCTTTAAGGAAAACAAATCGGGCTTTGTTCAGAATGCGGTCGGCGGCGGCGCGGTGTTCGTAAAGAATACCGTTGCAACCTTTGAGGGATGCGTTTTCGAGAAGAACGACGCGAATTATTATTACGGCGGCGAAAGATTTTGGGCGGATAAGCTGTGCGGCGGTGCAATCGGATGTGACGATGGCTCCTCTCTTACCGTTCGCAATTGCAAGATCATCGGAAACAAGGCATCGTTTGGCGGAGGAATCGGAGTTCTTATATCAAACGCGAATATTGAGGATTGCTATATAAGCGAAAACAAAGCAATTCCCGAAACCGAGAGTGCATCCGGCAATCTCGGATTATGCAGTGAGCGGGGACTCGGCGGTGCGATATATCTCAACGGCGCAACGAACGTAACAGTAAGCAATACCGAAATCCGTAAAAATTACGCCGAGAACGCAATGGGCGCGATATACACGGATTATGCTCCTTCTTTGGATTACAGCACTCGCTCGGTAGAGCTTCTGTTCTGCACGATAGAGGGCAACACCTGTAAAATGAATATGTCCGACTATATGGGGTACGGCGAGGACAGATGGCTTTGGTATTCGTGGTACACCGATTTCTTTGATATAAGCTATCTCGAATATTATGGAAATCTGGTGGTTGACGGTATATATGAAACTCACCTGCCTAAAACCGAACAGCCCACCGAGGAAAACGGATACAACTATTTCGGCAGTACTGCCCCGTCAGAGTGGTACAACGATGAAGGAAATCTCGTACACGCCCCTACGGTTTCCACTGACTTTATTAAGGAAAAGCTCGGTGACAAAAATTACTACGGTACGTTTACCGTAGGCGCAGACAATCACGACGTAACCTTCCGATTCTTTGCAGACGGCGAGTGCAATCATACGTTAACAGTCCCTTCGGGCGTGATACCTACATTACCCGATCTGTTAAAAACGGGATACACGCTGACCTCTTGGACACTTGGTGAAGAAATGAACTATGATCAGGGCAGTCCTTTAGTGGTTGGCAACGAAACCGAAAATGTAGACATTTATGCAGTATATACCCCCAATATCTACAAGGTAACCTTCGACTTTGGTTATAATCAGACCGAAGCAACGCAGACCTTTGGCGAAGCACTTTCTCTCCCCGAGGTCATTGAACGCACGGGATATACCTTTGTCGGCTGGTTCACGCTTGCGGACGGTAAAGGAGAAAAGCTCACCGACGGCGCGAACTTTATGACCGCCGAGAACGTAACCTACTACGCTTTTTATGAACCGATAGTGGTTACTCCGCCCTCCGAGTTTCCCACCGTTCCCGTGATCATTGTTTCCGTCGTTATCCTCTTGATAGCAGGCGGCGCGGTTTGCTTCATCATTCTCCGCAGAAGAAAAGAAAACGAGCCGATCCCCGTTACTCCCACGGATGCGCCCGTACCGAGTGCCGTATCCACGTTGACAGCCAAGATCGTCAAGACGAGATATACCGACGAGGAAATTGACCGAGTCATTCAGGACACGAAGGAAGTACAGAAGCTGACCGCCCGAGAGCTTGACGTATTCCGTGAACTGCTCAAGGGAAAAAAGCAGAGCGAGATCTCCTACTACCTCGGCATCACGGTCAATACTGTGAAGGAATACACAAGGAAGGTCTACAGCAGGCTCGGAGTCTCAAACAAAGAAGAACTGTTCGAGCTGATTGATTCCAAGCTCCGTAGGGACTTATAACTGAATAAAAACACAATGCAAAAGGCAGTCGAAATTCTCGGCTGCTTTTTTGCGTTTTGGGGTAAAAAGCGGGTATCCATCCTCTTTTACCCCCCTTTTTTGAAAAAATCTCAGATACAAGTCGGAGGCCAAGCGG
>JAZPZM010000116.1:0-1845 GCA_045544735.1 Eubacteriales bacterium | reverse complement strand
CCCATTTCTTTACTTTCTTATTATTTGGTATTGGCGTTAGTCTTTTCTTTAATTGCTTTGCTCGAGTCGATGCCGAAAAAAACAGAAGAAGCCCCCGAAAAAAGCGAAGATATCCCGTCTGATTTGGAGGGGCGCGTAGAGTATTGGCACACGCACGATACGGGAAACACCCTTCAAGAGTTTTTAGGAATGACGGATAGCGAATACGAGAAATGGGGCAGAGGCGAGTACACCCCTGCTGCCGAGGATAACAAAAAGGAGGATAAATGATATGGAAAAATATATTAATTTAAAAATGCTCCTCGATCTTCTCAATATGGAAGATACTATCGACAAAGTAAAGAACGAAAATATCCACTATAAGCAAGGATATCTGACAGGACTGATGGAGGCATCACTGCTTGCGCAAAGTACAGCGTTCGTTAAGATCGTAAGATGCAGAGAATGTAAATATAAAAGAGGTTTCTTCTGTGGTAAATGGCACTACGCGGTTAGTAATCTTGGATTTTGTTCTCACGGCGAAAAGGAGGATAAATGATGTTTGATACAATCGATGTTGTATGTGCAGTTAGTGCAATAGTGATAGGCACGATAACGTTTTCCGACTTTGATAAAGACCCCTTGGAAATGTTAAAGAAACATTTAAAATGCTTTTTCCTTGTGGTGGGAATTGCCATTTTGATAAGGTTGGTCTACGATGCAGTTCTTGTTTAATTGAGAGGAGGATAACTAAAATGGCAAAGAAATTCGGAAGCGCATTAGATATAAGCTCGATACTGAACGCTGAAAGCCTAAAGGCGATAGACCGCGAGCGCGCAAGCGTAGTTAAAAAGATACCGCTTGATCTGCTCGACGATTTCCCCGGTCATCCTTTCCGCGTGGTCGAGGATGCCGCCCTTGAGGAGCTTACCGAGAGCATACGCGAAGCGGGCGACGTGCTGAACCCCATTATCGTACGCGAGGTAAACGGACGCTATCAGAAGATAGCGGGACACCGCCGAACACTCGCGGCGAAGCGTGCGGGACTGTCCGAGATCTCCGCACTCATAAAGCCCTACACCGACGAGGAAGCCGCCATAGTTATGGTGGATACCAACCTCCACAGAGAGAAGATCCTACCGAGCGAGAAGGCTTTTGCATATAAAATAAAGATGGAAGCTATGAAAAAGCAGGGCAAGCGCACCGATCTAACTTCGGACCCACTGGGTCTAAAGTTAAACACCGCCGAAACGATGTCACAGGACAACGGCGACAGCGCAACGCAAATAAAACGCTACATCCGCCTTACATACCTTATAAAGCCCCTGCTTGATATGGTAGACAGCGGGGCGTTGCCGTTCCGCACAGCCGTCGAGCTTTCCTATCTCTCGGAGGGCGAGCAGGAGCTTATCCGCCAAGAGCCGAGCGTACCCTCGCTCAAGCAAGCGGAGCTTATGCGAAAATCGGAGCGCGAGCTGACGCGTGACGACGTGCGCGCGATCCTGCGCGGCGAAGATCCCTTCGCTCCTCCCCCTGCTCCCGCGCCGATAATAACGAGAGCGAGCGAACCCCGCCCCGTCGCGATCCGCATCGAGGGCGAGCCTACCGTTTCTTTTGTTCCCGAACCGAAGCCCGAAGCGCAACCGAAGCCCGAAGCTCCCGTCGAGGACATAACGGAGCTTTTGCGGCGCAAGCTTGAGCTTACCGCCGAGGGCGAGAAGGCGGGCGATCCGAGAAGAAACGATGCGGAATACAAACGAGCCGTATCTGCCCTTGAGCGTAGCCTTTCGGACGTTTTAGCACTTATCCCGAACCGTTGGAGCGAGGACGACGTTAAGAACTTCGAGCATAGCGCAACGCTCCTCA
>JAZPZM010000115.1:0-11882 GCA_045544735.1 Eubacteriales bacterium | reverse complement strand
TTCCCCGCCGATGTAGGCCCTGGCGAATTTTTTATTCAGCGGTAGGAATTATTTCCAAAGGCCGCGCTTTACGTAATGGGTGTGAAGAACCTCGTGTGCCTTGTGGCTGTTGGGCTTTCCGAAGTACTCGTCGTAGAGCTTCATAACAGCGGCGTTCTTCTGGGACTCGCGGATATCGCACTCGGCATCGTCACGGTAAAGAACGGATGCACGGAGAGCGCGAAGATCAACGGTATTACGAACGGATGCGGGCTGGTAAGGCTGACCGCCGCCGTTTACGCAACCGCCGGGACAACCCATGATCTCGATGAACTGTACGTCCACCTTGCCTGCCTCAACGTCCTTAAGGAGAGCCTTAGCTGCCTTAGTACCGGAAGCAACTGCAACGTTAACGGTAACGTCACCGATCTTATAGGATGCAACGCGGTATTCGTTGTCGTTACCCTGACGGCGGATCTCGGGAGTCTCAAGAGGCTTCTCAAGGGGCTTGCCCATAAGAACCTCTGCGGTGTAACGGAGAGCTGCCTCCATAACGCCGCCCGTTGCGCCGAAAATAGCACCTGCGCTGGAGCCAACGTCGAAGGGCTTATCGAACGCCTCGTCGTCAAGCTCGCGGAACTTGATACCTGCCTTCTCGATCATTCTGCCGACCTCGCGGGTGGTAACGGCTACGTCAACGTCAGCATAACCCGAAGCGGACTGACCGTCGCGTCCTACCTCGAACTTCTTAGCAGTACAAGGAATAGCGGATACGAAGAAGATGTCCTTGGGATCGATGCCTTCCTTCTCTGCAAAGTAGGTCTTCATAAGAGCACCGAACATCTGCTGAGGAGACTTGCAAGTAGAATGATTCTCAGTGAAATCAGGGAAATAATGCTCGCAGTACTTGATCCATCCGGGAGAGCAGGAGGTGATCATAGGAAGCTTGCCACCGTTCTGAAGTCTTCCGAGAAGCTCGTTAGCCTCCTCGATGATGGTAAGGTCTGCGGTAAGGTTCATATCGAATACGCCGTCAAAGCCGAGAGCCTTGAGTGCGGCAACCATCTTGCCCTCAACGTCAGTACCGGGCTCGTAGCCGAAGCACTCGCCGATCTGTGCGCGTACGGAGGGAGCGGTACAGATATATACCTTCTTGGTAGGATCAGCGATAGCCGCCTTTACCTTATCGGTATCGTCGCGCTCGTAGATAGCGCCAACGGGGCAAGCTACGATACACTGACCGCAGTTTACGCAGGATACTTCGCCAAGGTTTGCGTCAAATGCGCAACCGATGTTGGTATCAAATCCGCGCTCGTTTGCACCGATAACGCCGATGCCCTGCATTACCTTACAAGCGGCAACGCAACGACGGCAAAGGATGCACTTGTTGTTATCGCGGATGATGGGGGACGAGGTATCTACCTCGTAATGATTCTTTGCGCCCTTGAATGCGTCCTCGTCTACACCGTACTCGTTGCAGAGCTTCTGAAGCTCGCAGGTGGTGGAGCGAACGCAGGACAGACATCTCTTGTCGTGGTTGGAAAGAACGAGCTCAAGATTGGTCTTTCTTGCAGCGTGGATCTTGGGAGTATCGGTGAGAATGGACATACCCTCGGTTACGGGATAAACGCAAGCGGTTACCATACGGTAGGGTCTGCCGCCCTCGGATACTTCAACAAGGCAGAGGCGGCAAGCGCCGATCTCGTTGATATCCTTAAGATAGCAAAGAGTGGGGATATCGATTTTTGCGATGCGGGCAGCCTCAAGGACGGTCATACCCTTATCTACGGCGTAATCTCTGCCATTGATCTTGACATTAACTTTTTCCATTGTGGCTTCCTCCTTATTCTTTAACGATTGCGTCGAATTTACACTTTTCCATACAAGCGCCGCACTTTATGCACTTAGCAGTGTCGATAACGTGAGGATTCTTGACGGTTCCGCTGATAGCACCAACGGGACATACTCTGGAGCATGCGGTACAGCCGCGGCACTTCTCTTCGATGATGCGGTAGCGAAGCAGCTTCTTGCATACGCCCGCGGGACATCTCTTGTCAACGATGTGAGCAACGTACTCGTCTCTGAAGTACTTGAGAGTGGAAAGAACGGGGTTGGGAGCGGTCTGACCAAGTCCGCACAGGGAGTTAGCCTTGATGTAGTTGGAAAGCTCCTCGAGTCTGTCGAGGTCTTCCATCTCGCCGTTACCCGAAATGATCTTATCAAGGATCTCAAGCAGACGCTTAGTACCGATACGGCAAGCAGTACACTTACCGCAGGACTCGTCAACGGTGAACTCAAGGAAGAACTTGGCGATATCGACCATACAGTTATCCTCGTCCATAACGATAAGTCCGCCCGAACCCATCATAGAGCCGATAGCGATGAGGTTATCGTAATCGATAGGAGTATCGATAAGGTGTGCAGGAATGCATCCGCCGGAAGGTCCGCCCGTCTGAGCAGCCTTGAACTTCTTACCGCCGGGGATACCGCCGCCGATCTCCTCAACGACCTCGCGAAGAGTAGTTCCCATGGGAACCTCAACGAGACCGGTATGAGTGATCTTGCCGCCGAGAGCGAATACCTTAGTACCCTTGGACTTCTCAGTTCCCATAGACTGGAACCAAGCAGCGCCGTTAAGAATGATCTGGGGGATGTTTGCGTAGGTCTCAACGTTGTTGAGAACGGTGGGCTGTCCGAAAAGTCCCTTTACTGCAGGGAACGGAGGACGGGGACGAGGCTCGCCGCGCTGACCCTCGATAGAGGTCATAAGAGCAGTCTCCTCGCCGCAAACGAACGCGCCTGCGCCGAAGCGGATGTGCATATCGAAGTTGAAGCTCGTGCCAAAGACGTTCTTACCGAGAATACCAACCTCGCGAGCCTGATCGATAGCCTTCTGAAGTCTCTGAATAGCTATGGGGTACTCTGCACGAACGTATACGTAACCCTCGTCAGCACCGATGGAGTAGCCCGCAAGAGCCATAGCCTCGATGATAGCGTGGGGGTCACCCTCAAGGATGGAACGGTCCATGAACGCACCGGGGTCACCCTCGTCTGCGTTACAAGCAACGTACTTCTTTACGTTGCCGCGGTTTGCGCAAGCAAACTTCCACTTAAGACCCGTGGGGAATCCGCCGCCGCCGCGTCCGCGAAGTCCGGAATCAAGAACGGTCTGGATAACGTCGTCAGGAGTCATCTCGGTGAGAGCCTTTGCAAGTGCCTGATAACCGTCGCGAGCTATGTAGTCCTCAATCTTCTCGGGGTTTACAAGTCCGCAGTTACGGAGTGCAACGCGGTGTTGCTTCTCGTAGAAGCGAGTGTCCATAAGCTTATGAACGATAGCGTTGCCGTCAGCCTCCTCACGATAGAGGTACTTTTCAACGGGAGTGCCGCCGATAATGTGAGAATCGATGATCTCGTCAAGGGTGTCAGCC
Organism: Eubacteriales bacterium; assembly: GCA_045544735.1. Lineage (GTDB taxonomy): Bacteria > Bacillota > Clostridia > Oscillospirales > CAG-272 > CAG-390. The sequence goes on along the minus strand of JAZPZM010000115.1, from coordinate 8,472 downwards.
TCTACTCTGCTGTAGAAGGTTCCCTCGGGGTAAACTATCATAATGGGGCCGAGCGCGCAAAGACCGAAGCAGCCCGTCATAGTTACCTCAACCTCGTCAGCAACGCCCTTTTCTGCAAGACGCTCCTTGAGGATGTTTATAAGCTTAGGGCTTCCGGAGGAGGTACAACCAGTACCGCCGCAGACAAGCACCTGTCTTTTGTACTTACAGCCCGTAAAATCAGCGCCCGTAAGCATATTGATTTTAGAGGTGTACTCGTTTTTAATCTCGTTAAGAGCCTGTATAGTTTTAATTTCCATCTTCACAATTCCTTTCGGCTCAGTCCTTGTATTTTGCCAGAATGGTCGCAACGTCAGCCTTGGTCAGACGTCCGTAAACTTCACCGTTAACGGTAAGAACGGGAGCAAGTCCGCAAGCACCGATGCAACGGGTAGCCTCAAGAGAGTACTTACCGTCAGCACTGGTCTCGCCCTCCTTGATACCGAGCTGCTTGGAGAACTCGTCGAGCAGGTCGCCCGAGCCCTTAACGTAGCAAGCGGTACCGAGGCAGATAGCGATAGCTACCTCGCCGTTGGGGTTGAGCTTGAACTGAGAGTAAAACGTTACGATACCGTAGATCTCTTCGAGAGAGGTATCAGTCTTCTCAGCGATGATGCGCTGCACCTCGATGGGAAGATAGCCGTAGATCTCCTGCGCTTCCTGCAGGATGGGCATCGTCTTGCCGGGTACGCCGTCGTACTTTGCGATAACCTCAAGAAGCTTGGCTTCTTGCTCGGGAGTACCGCGGAATTCGACAGTAGTCAATTTTTTCTTCATGACTTGGAAGTTCCTCCTGATTTTTATAATATACTGTTAAAAATAACCAAAAATCATCGCGGTTTTAAACCAACATTCAAAACCACTCTATTATACTATATTTTTTTTGAAAAATCTATAGTTTTTTGATATTTTTTTGACAAAATCACGTTTTTTTCAAAAAAATTTTTGCAAGCCTATAAAAATGCAACAATTTTCACAATATTTTTAAGAAAATCCCAAAAAAGTGGGGCGCAAATCCGATGCGCCCCACTTCCCTATCAATCATTTTCACCTTTGCCGCACCCGAATATTTTCCCGCCAAAGTTGAATATCAACACGCCGACGAGGATAATACCGCCGCCGACGATAGTTGCGCCGTCGGGAATCTCCCCCGCAAGCAAAAAGCCGAAAAGACTTGCCAAAAACGGCGTTACGAACATGTAGTTGCTGACCTGCGAGGTCTTTTGGGCTTTGGAGAAGGCTTTAGCCCACGCGACGTAGGCTACGGCGCTCGTGAACACACCCAAAACGGCAAGATAAAGGTATTGCACGGCGGGCGCGTGCGGTATCTCCCGTACCGCCGTGGGCGCGAATATCGCGAGCATACACGTTCCAAAAAGAATGCTGTACGCAGACACTTGGAGAGGCGTGTATTTTCGAGTAAGCTTGCGCTGTAAAAGGTTATAAACGCTGAGTGCAAGCGCGGCAAGCAAGAGCCAGAAAAGCCCCGAATTGAGCGAAAACGCGCCGTTCATCAGCGTCAAAACCACGACACCGACGAATTCAATAAAAACCGCGAACCATTGAAATACCTTTAGTCTTTCGCGGTAAACCACTCGCGCAAGCAGCGCGGTGATCAGCGGAACCGTGGCTATCACGACGCTCGCGGTAGCCGACGTAACGTGTGCCTGCCCCTGATTGAACGCGATCATATAGAGGAAAAATCCGGCGCCGCCCGCCAGAATAAACCACGGAACATCCTTCGCCTGCGGCAGCTTTAATTTAACGAAAAGCGCAATAATTATCAACGTCACAGAGGCGATGAAATAGCGAATAAAGCCCAAAGAGAATGCAGAAAAATACTGCAACGTCAGGCGCGTCAGCGCGAACGCCAGCGACCAAAAAATGATGGTCACGATGGCGTATGGATGAAAGCTGTTTTTGAATTTCATAGTCATAAAAAACCTTAATCTACCAAGACATTACTTATAAGCGAGCAACCGCAAAGCAGATAATACGATATCATCATTTCCTTTCAAAAATGCGTTTTTTGTGTCTAATAATCGCATCCGCTCCAAGAATAATATACATCCCAATCACGGCAATCCCGCAACAGAATCCGCCCACGCTGAACTGCGCCACAGCAAGACCGTAAACGGACAACGCGGTTGATACAACGGAAGTGATGCCGACAAGGAATCGCAAGATATTTGTGAATATAGTATCCTTGACGGTGCTATCCGATTTAGCGTGAAGGTAATGCGTTATCTGTGCCAAGATCGCAAGCAGGGATACGTAAATCACCCCGAAGAAGAGCGCGCTCATAACGAGAGCCGCGCCAAAAGGAATATGCCACCAACCGTCCTGATTTAAATTAATTATCAAAGCCACAACAAATATCGCGACAAGCCCAAGTATTGCAAAAGCAATAGTTATGGCGCACGTGATCTTATACGCTTTTGTCATGCTCGAATTTTTCATTATTCTTACCCTTTTACCTATGCAAAACACACTTTTGCGCTTAGGCAGTCAATCCTTCTTGATATCATCAATGATCGCGACAACCAAGCCAACTGCACCTATACCTAAAGTAAGCGCCTCCATACCTGTGCTACACGTTTGCAGTAAAATAGCAAACAGTAAAATAGCGATACCCTTATTCTTTTTCATATCACAAACTCCCTTCTCGAATTTTGATTTATTTACTTCTCTTTTTAGCAACTGCCCAAACGCCCCAAGCGATACCGCACATAAAAATCAGACCAAAGGACAAAAGTGCGAAGAAAAGATATCCCAAGCCATCCCAACCGTTCACTATCGCACTGCAAACGGAAAATGCAACCGTAGAAAGGACAAGCAAAACGATGGGAAGTAGTTTGATAAATATTCGTTTAACGTTAAAGCAGAGCCAAAGCTGCAAAAGCAGAACGCTTAGCGCAGAAGCCAAAACAACTACCGTTGTAAAATCAATTCGAAAGTATGAGCTCATAGAATAAAATCTACCTTTTCCGTTTTACTCAAAAGATCCCGCCGTTATACTTTTTCATCGCGTAGAAGCTAACGAGCGTACCAACGAAGAGGCTAACCACCAATTGAGCCGTGGCGATGACAGCCAAAGCCTCGATATTCGTTTGCTCAAAGATAAAAAACAAAATACCGAACACTATCATAGAAAGACCGATAATGAGCGTTCCCAAGCCGACAAGCTTTCCGAATGGCTTTATATTCTCCTGCGTCACGCGATGCCTGTGGTACGAATGTATAGATGAAATATTGCCCGTCATATTGATCACACCAAGTACGGATATCAATATTCCCAAGCCAAAAACGGTTATAAATGCTATCATTTTACGTACTCCGATAATTTTTATCTAACTGCATTATATCAAAAATGCGGACAAAAGTAAATAGAAGCGGGCGATTATTTACAAATCATCACATTTCACGCAAACCACGTTCAACGCCTGACTGCACCAACAATATAGCGTGTTATACATAGGTAAGTGCGAGTTAGTCAAAAACTATTTACTTGTAATTGTATTTTTGGTATAATTGTCTTGTTCAAAAACAACAGCTTTTGCAAAAGGGAAAGTGAGTATATGAAAGTCAAAGTACATTGTCAAAATGACAAAAAAGATAAAATTACAACTATGCTCCAAAACGGAGGATTTGAAATATCGGAGCAAGGTGAGTACGAATTTATTGAAACGAATTTTTATTTCACCCCCCTCGTCGGCATTGACAACGAAAAAAACCAATGCTTTATAGAATTATCAGATATACTTTACATTGACAGTTCGGGGCGAGATATAATTATCCACACACACGAAGGCGCTTTTCGAATAAATGCGACATTAGAAAATCTTGAACGGAAACTCCCGCCAAACGACTTTTCGCGTATAAGTAAATCGACGATAGTTCGAAGAGATGCAATAAAAAAGATAAGCCCTTCTTTTCAAATGAGATTCAAGCTGACGCTCAAAAACAAGGACAGCGTATACGTAACTCGTTCATACTATTACAACTTTATAAACTTTATAAATCTGTAACAAGGAGATCTTAAAATGTCAAGCATTTCTGTCATACCTATTTTGATAGCAACATTGATAATATTATGTGTTGCATATTATTTTTTGTATTATAATTATATTAATAAAAGATTAGCCGACAAGTGTAAAAAAAGGCGATTGCCACACCCAACCATAACCGTTTTGTGTTTTGTGCTATTGTTTAGTATTATTTTTAACGCAATATTTTACGCTGAATTAAACAAAACAAACGAAAAATGCTCCTCGTTACAAGTTGAGAATAATAATTACAGTAAGGCTTTACACATTGCAAAAATAGATACTAATTCTCCATATTGGTGTTATAAGGATATAATAACGTCTGGAGATTCGCACGGGTATAAAGTAACACAGAGCGAGTCAAATGATTTTCGTTTTTATTTCGGACATAGCGAGTGCAAGGATGATGCGGTATATTATCCACAATATATTTGTTATATCGAATATGACGGCATACTGACAGCGGATTCGGATGTTACAATAGAATATGTTTATGATAAGAACAACAGTTACTCAACAAGCGGGGAGTTTGAAAGAGAAATTCTGCTATTGAGCAGATATTTGGAACGACTTCCCAAAGAAATAAATATTACAATCAGAGAAAGAGGCTCTAAATTAGAAGAAGGTGATATAATAGCAAACGTATCTTTTACCATTTATTCAATATAATAACCAAAAGCAAAACATTTGCCCATAAAACGCAAAAAGCCCTGCACGGCAGGGCTTTTTGTTATATCGGCATTCAGCGGTCATTTTGGGAAAATGGGAATTATCCCCCCGGACGATAGCCTTCCCAGCAGCCGGTGGCTACTCCGTTTTCATCAAAATCGATAAAAATCAGAATTTCGGGATCGGTCCCCAAAAAACCTTTCTGCTCTTCTTTTATGGTATATCCGCAGGCAGTATTCCGATACAACCCATCTTCACTTACCGGCATTCCAAGACAATCGAATGTGCCGAATTCTGCTTCGATTTGAGCAGATGTTTTTCCAATAAAATCTTCCTCGATGTACTTATTGCCGCATCCCGAAAGGGCAAACAAGGATACAACGCAAATAAGAAAAGCTGCCAATATCTTTTTCATACATAACCTCCAAAGTAAAGCTTACATAACAATTGTATTATACAATGGGATTTAACAAAAGTAAATATACGCGGACAATTGTTTACAAAATATCCCATATTGTGAAACAAAAAGCCCTGCCATAGCAGAGCTTTTTGTAGGTTTTCTATTCATCAAATTGGAATTTTACCGCCAAACAGTTAATCTTACCTTTTTCTTTTCAGTTTTACATATTCATATACATACAGCACAAATATCAAAAGCGAAATTGCAAACAAAGAGGCAGGATATAGAATCTCACGAAGTTGGTATTCTGTTTTACCGATGCTTGCTAATGCAGATATTCCCCACGAAACAACAATAAAACCAATTGTGCTTATACCCATTATCAAGTACGACAAAGAATTGTCTGTTCTTACAAAGACAAAACGTATGGATATGAGAAACAGTATTAAATAAAACGCCGGAAAAAGCCAGATGAATCCAATACCATCAACCGTTGGATATTCCAAACCGAATTCAAACCATGCCGCTGATAACGATATGCTATACAGAATAAAATATAGTATAGTAGGTATCATAAGATTTTTTTCATGCGGTCACTCTCCTATCCAAATTCAAATTTATTTATCTGTTTTCGGTATATATTTTCCTATCCAGCCGCCTAACAACGCACATACCAACGAGATTATCGCTGAAGCAACACTGCTTGTAAAATAGATGCAAACTCCTGTAAGAATGGCACCGACTACTGCCCCAATCAAAAAGCCCATTCCCTCATAGTTTTTCATATATAACCCCTCCATCAAATTCAAGTTTATCGATTAGTTGTATTATACCACGATTTTCATAAAAAGTAAATAAAACAGTTTGATTGTTTACAAAATTCAACCAATTGGATACAAAAAAGCCCTGCCGTAGCAGAGCTTTTTGTATATATCCGTAGATAAGAAATTATCTCTTGGAGAACTGGCTTGCGCGACGAGCGGCCTTGAGACCGTACTTCTTTCTTTCCTTCATACGAGGATCGCGAGTCAGGAAGCCTGCCTTCTTGAGAAGGGGCTTGTTTGCCTCGTCAGCAAGAACGAGAGCGCGAGCGAGACCGTGACGGATAGCACCCGCCTGACCGGAGAAGCCGCCGCCGACAACGTTTGCAACGATGTCGTACTTGCCAACGGTTCCGGTTACCTCAAAGGGCTGGTTAACGATGAGGTTCATGGTCTCAAGACCAAAATACTCATTGATATCTCTGCCGTTAACGGTGATAGCACCGGTGCCGGGATATACGCGAACACGTGCTACAGATTTCTTTCTTCTGCCTGTTCCGTAGAAATAGGGCTTTGCACTTGTATACATCTTTTAGTCTCCTTTTCTTCAGAATTAGCCTTCGTAAGCTACGGGCTTCTGTGCCTCGTGCTTATGCTCTGCGCCTGCGTAAACGTGCAGTCTGGTGATAGACTTGCGGCCGATAACGTTTGCGGGAAGCATTCTCTTAACTGCGAGCTCCATTGCAAGCTCAGGCTTCTCAGCCATAAGCTTCTTGTACTGAACAGCCTTCATGCCGCCGATGTAGCCGGAATGACGGTAGTAGTACTTCTGCTCAAGCTTTCTGCCGGTAAGGATAGCCTTGTCGGCGTTGATGATAATAACGTATTCACCGCAGTCAACGTGGGGGGTGAACTCAGGGCGGTGCTTACCGCGAAGGATCGTGGCTGCCTTTACAGCGGTGCGGCCAAGGGGCTTGCCTGCTGCGTCAATGACGAACCAACGGCGCTCGACGGTTTCGGGCTTTGCCATGTAAGTGGACATTGAAATTTCCTCCGTAAATTTTGTTGGGACATAGTTATCCCTCTTTAAGACTTGCATATTATAGCATTTACTTTTCGGCTTGTCAATACCTTTTTTAAAAATTTTTTTATTTTTTTAATTTAGCACCTCAAAACCTCGTTTTTTCTCGCGTTTTTGCCCATTTTGCTCTTTTGTTTGAGTGTGGACATCGCAAAAATGCGTCCCTTTCGTCGTCATTTTTATGGCGCGGCGCGAATATGCTTTAGCAAAGAAAAAGGAGGTAGATCATGATACCAATGTACAAACCCGAAGGAATGACCATACACACGCCCGAAAATAAAATGTATACTTCGTCGCTCGCGGGACTTGAGCGGGCCATGCAAACGGGCGCGATAATCGAGGACGTTGCCATCCTGTGCGACTCGGAGATGAATCTTCATTTTGAGCTTGGCGGAATACGGGGCATTCTGCCGCGCTCCGAGGCTATGCTGTGCCGCCCCGGTGAGCAGTTCAAGGATATTGCCGTTATCACGCGCGTGGGAAAGCCCGTGTGCTTCAAGGTGCAGGAGATAAGCAGTGTAAACGGCGAATACGTCGCGCTCTTGTCCCGAAAAGAGGCACAGCGCGAATGCGCCATGGCGCATCTTGCCGATCTCATTGCGGGAGACATTCTAAAGGTGAAGATAACGCACCTTGAGAGCTTCGGCGCGTTTGCGGACATAGGCTGCGGAATATCCGCGCTGTTACCCGTTGATTCCCTTTCGGTGTCGCGCATATCGCACCCGCGAGACCGACTTACCTGCGGCTCTTACGTTTACGCGGTAGTAAAAAGCATCGACGAGGAGAGCGGGAGATTCTTTTTGTCGCAAAAAGAGCTTCTCGGCACTTGGGAGGAAAACGCGGCGCTCTTTACGGCGGGACAGACGGTGGCGGGCATCATAAGGAGCGTGGAGAGCTACGGAATATTCGTTGAGCTTACGCCGAACCTTGCGGGGCTTGCGGAGCTTCGGACGGACGGGGCGATGCAGGACGTTACCGTGGGAGATACGGCGGCGGTATACATAAAAAGTTTGATACCCGAACGAATGAAGGTGAAGCTCATCCTTATAGACACGCACTCGGCGTCGGCGGAGATAGCGCCCACAAGATACTTCGTGGATTGCGAGCGCACACAGCACATAGACACGTGGCAATATTCGCCAAGCGCATCGGCGCGTATAATAAGAACGGTGTTTAGGGGCAGTCTCATTTAGCGCAGAACAAAAATACAAAAATAAGTAAAGAAGAAAGACCGTTTTTTCGTCCAAAAGGATGAAGAAAGCGGTCTTTTTAGGTAGAAATCCTCACGGATTTAAGTCGGAGGCCAAAGCGGTCTTAGGAAGACAATTAGAGCTCCCAACTCCTTGGCTCACAGAACGACATGGCTACGATCCGCCTACAGAACAAAAATACAAAAATAAGTAAAGAAAACAGACCGTTTTTTCGTCCAAAAGGATGAAGAAAGCGGGCTTTTTAGGTAGAAATCGTCACGGATTT
>JAZPZM010000114.1:0-16314 GCA_045544735.1 Eubacteriales bacterium | reverse complement strand
TCGCAGACGTGTCGGCGAACCCTTTATTATTTAAGCAACGGTGGCTTCGGGAGCTACAGGAGCTCCGGGAGCTTCGGGAGCTTCGGGAGCTACGGGAGCTTCGGGAGCTTCGGGAGCTTCGGGAGCTACGGGAGCTTCGGGAGCTACAGGAGCTTCGGGAGCTTCGGGAGCTATGGGAGCTTCGGGAGCTTCGGGAGCTTCGGGAGCTACGGGAGCTTCGGGAGCTTCGGGCTTGCGGTGATCGTCATCTTCGTGGCGGTCATCGTCAAAATCCTTGTCATCGTCAAAATCCTTGTCATCGTCGCAGTCAAATTCGGGAGCCTTGTCAGCTTCGGGCTTCTTGTCCTCATCCTCGCTTCTTTCTGCAAGGATAGCCGCGCTTACTGCGTCAACAACGTACTTATACTCCTTGTCGGCAGTCTCAAGCTCTACCTCGTATACCCAAGACTCGCCCTTGCGCTCAAGCTCGCAATCCTTTTCGACTATCTGCTCTGCGGTAAGAGCGGCGGCGGTAAGCGCGGCGTTGATAGCGGCTTCCTCGCCTATGAGGTTTTCGGGAAGTGCGGGAGCGGGATGCTTTTCATCCTCGTCCTTATCGTCCTTATCGTGATCGTCGTGATCCTTGTCGCCATTATCCTCGTTTCTCTCGGCAAGGATAGCAGCGCTTACTGCGTCAACAACGTACTTGTACTCCTTGTCGGCAGTCTCAAGCTCGACCTCGTATACCCAAGTCTCGCCCTTATGCTCAAGCTCGCAATCCTTTTCGATAACCTGCTCGGCACTAAGACCTGCGGCGGTAAGCGCGGCGTTGATAGCGGCTTCCTCACCTATAAGGTTTTCGGGAAGTGCGGGAGCGGGATGCTTTTCATCCTCGTCCTTATCGTCCTTATCGTGATCGTCACGGTCATCATCACGATCGTCGTCATCGTCGTCGTCGAAATCCTTGTCGTCGTGATCGTCGCGATCATCATCACGATCGTCGTCATCGTCAGCCTCAACTCTGCTGTCAAGAACTGCCGCGCTCGTAGCGTCGATGCGGTATTCGTACTCGTTTGCCTCTACCTCAAACTCGATCTCGTAGAACCAAACGCCGCCCTTGCACTCAAGGTCGCACTCGATCTCGCCCGCCTGCTCGGAGGTGAATCCTGCGGCGGTAAGTGCGGCGTTTACTGCCGCTTCCTTGCCGATAAGGTTTTCGGGACGCTCAACCTTCGCGGGCTTTTCGCCCTCGGGGCGCTCTGCCTTATGGTCGTCATCGTCGTCCTTATCGTCGTCTGTATCGACCTTGCTCTTAAGGATCTCGCCCGTAGCCGCGTCGATCTTGTATTCGTACTCGGTAGCATCCAACTCGAACTCTACCTCGTATATCATTGCGCCCTTCTTGTAATCAAGCTCGACCTCGACACCCGTGACCTGCTCGGCAGTAAGGCCTGCCGCGTTGAGCGCGATGGCGAGAACGGCATCCTTGCCGATATAAGCGGAGTCACTTGCGCTTCCGCTGCCCGTTACGTCGTCGGGAGTAGTTCCCGTTGCGTCAAGCAGGAGTGCAAGCTCGTTTACGGTAAGAGCCTTAAGCTCGTCAAAGGTGTGCGCACCGCCGCGGGTAACAAGCTCGCAAATGAGTCTTGCCTTGCCCTGCGACATCTGATTTTCCTTTGCAAGTGCCTTTACGGCATCGTCAACCTCGTCGGTGATTATCTGCGTCATAACGGCGGCGTCAATGCTCTGCGCCTTAAGAAGCTCGGTAACGCTGTCGGTGAGGTGCCGGCGAAGCTCCTCGCCCTCGCCGCTCTTGGTGTCAACGGTGATGAGAACGGAGTTCGCATCGGTGCTGATGTATCCCGCCTTGAGCATTTCGCCGATGATGGCGGAAACGGCGGTGTCAACGTCAACGTTCGCAAGCTTGAGTCCCTCAAGGATACGCGCGCCGTCGTCGTTGGTGGCAACTGCCTTTTTAACGATATCGTTTTTACCGATAGAAAGCTCGATGCCGGGGTTTACGTCGATGGAGACCACCGAGGTGATGGTATCCGAATTAAGCTGCATACCTATAACGGCGGTAAGAACCATAACGAGCACCAGAGCCGCGGCTATGGCGGAAGCCCATTTTACGGGGTTAAATCTCTTTTTCATTGTAAGTACCTTTCCCTTTCTCTCAACAGACCCACAAGCGGAAAGGACCTTTTCATAATTATTCGGTGTCACAGCCTCTATCTCGGCGGACAGCTTCTTTTCAATTTCGTTGTTTCTCATAAGTCGTCTCCCTGTAATCTGTTTCTGAGTTTTTTCATTGCCCTGCTGTATTTTGAAAGTACCGTGGGCAGCGGCATTCCCATTACCTCGGCTATCTGCCTGTGTTTCATATCCGAAATCGCGTGAAGCACTACTATCTGTCTTTCCTCCTCGGAAAGCACCGTCATAGCCTCTCGCAATACTAAACTGTCAAGCAGATTTTCACCCTCTGCCGCCGTGTCGGCGTGCCGCTCCCAATCCTCCTCGTTTTCGAGAAGCCTTGAAGTCTTACGCAAGCGGTGCAAGCAGAGGTTGCGCGTGATGGTCAGTATCCACGCCAGCGGCTTTCCCTGCGGTTGGTACCTATCCGCTTCGGAAAAGACCTTGACGAAGGCGTCCTGCATCACGTCCTCGGCATCGTGAGAATTTTTAAGTATAGAAAGTGCAAAGCCGTAGACCGAGACCCTGCAGTTGTCGTATATCTCGGCAAGTGCGTCGGTTTCCCCGCTTGCGAGCCGCAAAAGCGCGTCCTCAAGCGCGTGGACCTTATCGGCATCAGGCTTTTTAGCTGATGTCTTGTTCTTCATGGTCGGCTTACTCCTTTCATATAGTTAATACGGAAATCGGCACTTTTATTGCAACGAATCGAAAAATTTTCCCTGCCAAATATCATTTTCATACATTTTTTTGTCAATATCGTTTATCACAGCCGTTTTTTGACGGCTCCAAAGGGGTGCGACGAGGTCCTCGGCAAGACCGTCACCCGTAAGGCGACCTATCACCGTGTCGGGCGGCAGATAGGTAAGTGCCTCGGCAACGAGGCTTACGTATTCGTCCCTTTCAAGCGGACGGTACGCGCCTTCATTATATATATCGCACATCGGCGTACCGCGAAGGACGTGCAAAAGGTGTATCTTCACCTGCTCGGGCGCAAGCACGGCAACGTCGCGCACGGTGCGCATCATATCCGCGCGGCTCTCGCGTGGCAGACCGAAAATTATATGCACGCATATCTCGGCGCGCGGCGCGAGAGAACGAAGGCGTTGATAGCCCTCGCAAAACTGCGAAAAGCTATGTCCGCGTCCGATAGCGGCGGCGGTAGCGTCAGAGCTACTTTGAAGCCCCAGCTCCACCGTCAGCACCGTGCGCTCCGAGACCTCGGCAAGCAGACGGCAGACCTCCTCGGAAAGGCAGTCGGCGCGGGTGGCTATATTAAAGCCCAAAACGCCCTCGAATGAAAGTATCTCGTCGTATGTGCGGCGAAGCACCTCGACGGGCGCGTATGTGTTGGTGTGCGCCTGAAGATACGCAATACAGCGCGAGGTATCCCATTTCTTGCCGAGCGAGGCGCGCCCCGCCTCGTACTGCTCGCGCAGCGTAAGTCCGCACGGAATACTGTCGCCGCTTCCGCGCCCCGAACAATATATACAGCCGCCGCCCGCGTCTATATTGGGGCAGGAAAAGCCCGCGTCAAGCGGTATCTTGGCGCATTTTGCGCCAAAGCGGCGGCGCAGGTAATATTCATAGGTATAATACCGCTTGTTAGTATCGCTGTTGCGGTAGGGATTGGTTTGTGCTTGTGTTTTTTTCATTTTTTCTCTCGGAAAGGGCTGTCTCAGTTAGATGCAGAAGACGTGATTTTGCCATCGTCGGCGTACGAGGGTACGCCAGAGGGCAAAAGCGCGGCTAAAAAACACTTATAAAAATTGAAATCCGTCAGGATTTCTACCTCAAAAGACCGCTTTCTTCATCTTTTTGGACGAAAAAAACGGTCTTTTCTTTCTTTGCTTGCTTTTGTGTTTTTGTTCTGCGCTAACTGCGACAGCCCTTAAATCATTTTTCAAGTAGCTTTTCAATAGCCGCCATCCTTGCGCAGAGCGTAAGCACGCGCATAGCCTCGGTAAGCTCGGAATACGAGGGGTAGGTGGGGGCAATACGGATGTTGGAGTCGTCGGGGTCTACGCCGTAGGGGTAGCTTGCGCCCGCGCCCGTCAGCTTTACGCCCGCGCCAAGACAGAGCTGGTAGGTGCGCTTCGCGCATCCCTTTGCAACGAAAAGGCTGATAAAATAACCGCCGCGCGGCTCGGTCCAACGAGCTACACCCGTGCCGTCAAGGTCCTCGCGAAGAATGTCTATAACAGCCTCAAACTTCGGGCGGATGAGTCCCGCAAGCATTTTCATATGCTCGCGGATATTCTGTGCGCTTCCGAAATACTTAACGTGGCGCATTTGATTTATCTTATCGTGACCTATGGTCTGAATGCTCATAATGGGCTTGATATGCGCCATATTGCTATCAGATGCGGCAAAAACAGCCACGCCCGCGCCGGGGTAGGATATTTTTGAAGTGGATGCGAAATAGAAAACTCTATCCTCGTTTCCAAATTTCTCGCAAGCCTTGAAGATGTCAAGAAGTGCGGGTGCATCGTCGTAAAGGTCGTGAACGGCGTAAGCGTTATCCCAGAATATCCTGAAATCCTTTGCGGCGCACTTGAGTGTGGCAAGGCGGCGAACTACTCTGTCGGAATAAGTAATGCCGTCGGGATTGGAAAATCTCGGACAGCACCAAATGCCCTTTATCGACGCGTCGGACGCAACGAGGCTTTCGACCATATCCATATCGGGACCGTCCGCAAGCATCGGAACGTTTATCATCTTGATGCCGAGCGACTGGCAGATAGCAAAATGTCTGTCGTAACCCGGAACGGGGCAAAGGAACTTTACCTCCCCCTGCTTTACCCACGGCTCACAGCCGTCCGACGTGCCGTAGAGCATACAACGCGCAACGGTGTCGTACATAAGGTTGAGCGAGGAGTTTCCTGCTACGATAAGGTTCTTTTCGGGGATGTCAAGAAGGTCCGAAAAGAGCTTTTTAGCCTCGGGAATACCGTCAAGCACGCCATAGTTACGGTAGTCAAAGCCGCTTGCCGAGAAGCAATCCTCTGCCTCGGTCACGGCGGTGAGCATACCCGTAAGCTTGTCAAGCTGTTCCTTGGCGGGCTTGCCGCGCGACAGGTCAAGACTTATATTTTTTGCCTTTACGGCGGCGTATTCTTCACTTAATTTCGAATAAAGCTCGCGCAGCTCCTCTGCGCTCATCTGGGAATAAAGCATAATTTCTCCTTTATCCGCACATCAACAAAAATCAGAAATCAGCGCAGCCCGTGGTTCTGGGGAACGCCTCCACGTCTCTGATGTTGGTGATGCCGGTAATATACATTATCATTCTTTCAAAACCGAGACCGAAGCCTGCGTGCTTCGTGCCGCCGTAGCGGCGAAGGTCGCAATACCATGAATAATCCGCAGGGTCAAGACCGAAGCGAAGGATAGCCTCCTCCAGCTTATCAAGTCTTTCCTCGCGCTGTGAGCCGCCGATCAGCTCACCGACTCCGGGAACGAGCATATCTGCGGCGGCAACGGTCTTGCCGTCGTCGTTCTGGCGCATATAGAACGCCTTTATATCGCGGGGATAGTCGGTAACGAATACGGGCTTTTTGAATATCTGCTCGGTGAGATATCTTTCGTGCTCGGTCTGAAGGTCGATACCCCACTCTACAGGATATTCAAACTTCTGTCCGCTTGCCTTAAGCATCTCAACAGCCTCGGTGTAGCTTACTCTGCCGAAATCAGCGTCGCAAAGCGCCGTCATTCTCTCGATAAGGGTGTTGTCGAAGAACTTGTTGAAGAACTCAAGCTCGGCAGGGCACTCGCGCATAACGAACCTGATAACGTACTTCACCATAGCCTCGGCGGTGTCCATATAATCGTTAAGGTCGGCAAACGCCATTTCGGGCTCTACCATCCAGAACTCTGCGGCGTGGCGCTGTGTGTAGGAGCGCTCGGCGCGGAAGGTAGGACCGAAGGTGTAAACGTTGGCAAACGCCATAGCAAAGGTCTCGACGTTGAGCTGTCCCGAAACGGTAAGCCCCGTCTTTTTGCCGAAGAAGTCCTGCGAGTAGTCTATCTCGCCGTCCTCGGTTCTGGGGGGGTTATTAAGATCAAGAGTCGTGACTTGGAACATCTCGCCCGCGCCCTCACAGTCAGAGCCTGTGATAAGGGGGGTGTGAACGTATACGAAGCCGCGCTCAAAGAAGAAGCTGTGAAGCGCGTAGGCAACCACCGAACGCACGCGGAAAACGGCGTTGAAGGTGTTTGCGCGGGGGCGCAGATGCGCGATAGTGCGCAGATACTCCATGCTGTGACGCTTTTTCTGAAGCGGGAAGTCGGGGGTGGACGCACCCTCAAGCTCGACCTTCTCCGCCTTCATCTCGAAGGGCTGGGGAGCGTTGGGGGTAAGCTCTATAGTACCCGTGCAGACGAAGGACGCGCCTACGTTCTGCTTGACCGTTTCTTTATAATTGGTAAGCTTTTCGCTTTCAAGCACTACCTGAAGATTTTTGAAATACGAGCCGTCGTTAAGCTCGATAAAGCCGAACACGTTGCTGGAGCGGATGGTTCTTGCCCAACCCGCAACGGTGATGCTCTTGCCCGCGTAAGCGGCGGGGTCGCTGTAAAGCTGTTTTACTGTGATTCGTTCCATTTTTCAGTTTCCTCTCTTTATTGATGGGCATCAATTAAAAAGTGCAACTTTTTTTGCCGAGGTTGCAATATTTTCCTCAGCCATAGGTCACATTATAACACATAATGCCCGAATATGCAAGTAAAAAATAAAATTTTTGCAATTTTTTATTGAAAAAAATTCATTTTTCCCAAAATTCCATCAGTTGTGCCTGCAAGTCGCGCAGTTCGGGGATGAATTTTATCCCTTCCCAATGCGGCGGCATCAGCGCACGGTATTTTTCCGTGGCGTATCTGTCGTCCACAAGCACAACCACTCCGCGGTCGGTATCCCGACGGATAACTCTGCCCGCCGCCTGCAAGATCCCGTTCATTCCGGGGTAGGTGTAGGCGTAATCGTAGCCGCTCTCGCTCTTGGTCTCGTAATAATCGCGTATGATATTCCGCTCCGCCGACAATCCGGGAAGTCCCACGCCCACGACCACCGTACCGATAAGGCGGCTGCCGGGGAGGTCCATTCCCTCGGAAAAGCTGCCGCCGAGCACGCAAAAGCCTACGCGAAGCTTTCCCTCGTCCTCTCGGAAGAATGAGATGAACTCATCCCTCTCGTTCCTTGTCATTCCGCGCTTTTGCACCGCTATCGAAACGTGCGGATACTTCTTTTTGAAGATATCGAGCACGCCGTCCATATATTTATAGGACGGAAAATAAACGATGTAGTTGCCCGCGCGTGCGGAGCAAGTGGCGGCGATAACGGCGGAAATGCGCTTATAGCTCTTTTCCCTGTCCTCGTACCGCGTGCTTATGGCGGTGACGGCGCAAAGAAAGAGATTTTCGCGCGGAAACGGCGAGGGGAGCGAAATTGCCCTGTGATCTCTGCCGCCGCCGAGAATGTCGGAAAAATACTCCGACGGCGAAAGCGTCGCCGAAAAGAACACCGAGGCGTGCGCCGCGCCGAGCGCGTCGTCGAGCCGCCCCGCAGGATCAAGGCAATATAGCTTTGCTGACATTTTTCCGCAGTTCATTTCAATATAGGTGCGATATCTGCCGTCGTAGGCATCGGACGCATCCTGCCACTTTCGGCACAGCCGCAAGAACGCGGCGGCGGCTGACGCTACGGGGATATCGTCCTTGTGCGCGTGGTAAAATTTCTCAACGGCGTCCGCCGCGCGCGCCACCGCGCGTTCAAGCCCCTCTATCGGCTCGCGGTTGAAGTAATACCCGAACTCCCTGCCCTCGTCGTCGCAAAAGCGGTTGTCCTCGCAAAGCTTTGCGGTTGCGCAAAGTGCGCCCTGAAGCTCCTCAAGCGAGCCGTCCGCCTTCGGAAACGCCGCCGTGTACGCACGAAGCATCGCTATATCGTCCTCGGTCATACACGCCGAGTATATATCCCTTGCCCTTTCGGGAAGGTTGTGCGCCTCGTCGATAAGAAAAACGCAATCGCCGTCGCCCCCCGCAAAATAGCGTTGGAGCTTGACCTGCGGGTCGAAGGCGTAATTGTAATCGCAGATTATAACGTCGCAGTATTCGGAAAGGTCAAGCGAAAGCTCGTACGGACATATCCCGTGCGCCGAGGCACAGCGCAGTATCTCTCGCGCGGGGTATCCGTGGTACGCGCCGAGAAGCTCGCCTATCGCCTCGGAGCGCTTTTGCATATATCCGCTCATATACGGACAGCTCTCGGCGTTGCAAACGAAGCCCTCGCCGCCGCGCATCGCGCGGATGGGACACATCTGCTCCTTCGCCGTAAGGACTACGGTGCGCAGCGGTGCGCCCGCGGCGCATATCCTGCCCGCGGCGGCGTAAGCCTCGCGCCGCGTGCTTGCCTTGGCGGTGAGATAAAATATCCTGCGAAAGCCGCCCTCGCTCCACGCCCTGACCGCTCCGTAAAGCACGGACACCGTCTTTCCGATGCCCGTAGGGGCTGATGCAAAGAGGCGTTTTCCGCTTTTACAAGCCGAGTAGACCGAGGATATCAGCTCGCGCTGACCCGCACGCAGAGAGCCGTGCGGAAAGCGCAGCTTTTTCGCCGCGGGCATAACGCACGTCACCCTCTCGCGCTCGTTTTCAGCTCTGCGCCTTACGAGCGAGAGCGTCATAGCAAGCATTCCGTCAAGGTCTGAAAAATCCGCCACGCTCTCGCTGTGCTTTTCGCCGTCGGTGATTGATATCCGTATTTTGTCAAGCCCAAGCTCACGGCACACGAGTGCGCCGAAAAGCCCAAGCCGCATATTTTGCACCCTTTTGTTTCCCTCGGCGAAAAGGGTGTACAGCCCGTTTTTGTTTGGCGCTTCAAGTGCCACGCCGCCGCTGATGATATAATCAATATCCCCCGCCGTCACGCGCTCACATACGGCGTATCCGCCGCTCGCTCCGAGGTCGGAAAAGCCGTAGGCGGCGGCGCAAAGCTCGTCCACCGTGATAAGAACGGCGTTTTTTTCAGCGTCGTATATCATTTCACAGCCCTCCCGCAAAAGTATATATATAGTATAATAACATAATTCTTTATATAAGTCAACATAAAGAAATTTAGACTTAAAAATAAATTTACATAAAAGACTCTATCAAGGATTGACAAGACTCCACTTTATACAGTATAATAGATTAATAATACCCTGACGGCGACGGTGCGCTTTTTGCGCCGCACGCTGCGTAGATTTTTCAAAAAAGGACTTTCCGCATGAAAAACAAAAGCCCCATTTTATATACGAACCACACGCCGATACGGCGAATAGTGGGCTTTGTGCTTTTCGCGCTGTGCATTTTTATTCTTCCCGTTTTTGCCAATGCAGCCGAGGACACCACGCCCCCCATCGTCATAGTTCCGCCCGCCGAGGTAACCTCCGTCGAAATGAGCGCGCTGCCCCAAAAGACCGAGTATTTCGAGGGAGATAAGCTATCCCTTGACGGCGCGAAGATAAAAATAAATTACTCCGACGGAGAAAGCGAGACCGTCAACGTTAACCCCGCGTGGGTGAGCGCCGACATCTCCACGGCGGGCGAAAAGACCGTGACCGTCACCTATTACGAGCACAGCGCGACCTTTACCGTCACCGTAAAGGCGATAGAGGTCATCTCCATTAAAATAACCAAAGAACCGAAAAAGACCGAATACTTCGTCGGCGAGCCGATAGACACCGACGGGCTTGCGGTAACTGCGTACTACAACAACGGCGACAAAAAGACAATAACCCCCGAAATTGTCCTGACGGGACTTGACTCCGCCACGGCGGGCGAAAAGACCGTAAGCGTAACGTACGGAGATTTTTCCGACACGTTTAAGCTAAACATCCTTGAGCCGTCCGTATCGGAGCTGTCGTTCATTTCGATGCCCAAGACCACATATTTCGACGGTGAGGAGTTCTCCCCCGATGGCTGTACCGTCCTTGCGGTTTACAACAGCGGCAAGCGCGAGGAGGTCAGCGAGGGCTTTACCTTTTCGGGCTTTAACTCCGCCGTGCTTGGCGAGCAGGAGATCACTCTGCACTACGGCGGACTTACGCTGACCTTCAAGGTAAGCGTCACGCTCTCCCCCTACCACACGCACACGCCGCTCCCCACGGAACATATAACGCTCCCCACCTGCACGGAGTTCGGCTTTGACAGAATAACGTGCGCCGTATGTCTTGAGGTGGTAAGCGAATATTCCGTCGCCCCTCTCGGACACAGCTTTGACGAGCTTACCCTTATCACTCCCCCCACCGCCGAGGCAGAGGGCAAGCAAGCGCACACCTGCACCGTTTGCTCGCACGTCGAGGAGCTTTCAATAGAAAAGCTGACGAATATTCTTGAAAGCGGTGATTTTACCCTTGAATTGCTTGGCGAGGGCTGTGTTTTCCCCTACCTTTCAGCGCTTAAGGCAGAGGAGATAATACAAACGCTCACGCAAAAAAACGTCGACGACCTTAACGCTCAACTGTCGGGACTCGTCCCCGAGGCAAAGCTCGTTTACGTTATAAACGTAAGCGTCGTTATGCCAAACGGCGAAAAATTCACCCCCGAATGCGACGTAAAGCTGACCTATAACGCCGACGTGGGCGAGTACGCAAAGCTTTATACGATAGTGGGCGCAAGGCTTTCCGAGCTTGAGAGCGGCGGCGATACCATAAGCCTTACCGACTCCAAAACGGGACAGTTCCTCGTATTCACCTCGACCGCGCCCGAGACCACGGTAGCCGAAACCACGGCGGCGAGCACGCAAGCCTCCGAGGGAAACTCCTCCCCCGCCGTCATTCTCGTAGCCGCCATAGGCGTGGTTATAGTGCTGATAGTGGTCGCGTACGTTTACGTTATCAAGAAATTTTATTACTGATATCGTAAATTTTCTCATTTTGCAAGTTGTTTGCACAGCTTTTGCGGTAAAATAATAATGAACGGAAAATAAGGAAACGAAAAATGATCTATCTTTTTCTTGCCAACGGCTTTGAGGAATGTGAGGCGCTTTGCCCGCTTGACCTTATGCGCCGCGCTAAAATTGAAGTTACCACCGTCGGAGTGGGCGGAAAATATATTGAGGGTGCGCACGGTATAACCGTTTGCGCCGACATAACCGACGCGGAGCTTTGCGACGATGCGCCCGACGGCGTTATACTGCCCGGCGGTATGCCCGGAACGCTCAATCTTGACGCTTGCGCCGCCGTTCACAAGGCACTTGACGCCGCCGAGAAGCGCGGTGCGCTTATCTGCGCCATCTGTGCCGCCCCCTCGGTGCTTGGCAAGCGCGGAATGCTTCGCGGCAAGCGCGCGGTGTGCTTTCCGAGCTTCGAGAGCTACCTTGAGGGGTATATCCCCTCGGACGCGCGCGCGGTAAGAGACGGCAACGTCATCACCGCCGTCGGAATGGGCGCGGCGTTTGAGTTCGGCATTCTGATAGTTGCCGCGCTGAAGGGCGACGAGGTCGCCGCTACGCTTGCGGCATCGGCGCTTCTGCCCGATAGTTCAAAATGAAAAAGCTTAACCATAAACGAAGCATAACCGCGCCGCTCGCGGTGTTTGCGGTGTTCTTGCTTTTGTTTCTCACGCGGTTTTTAGAGGGGAAGCTTCTTACGCGCGAGAACGAGTACGTTGCGATAATAGTGCTTCAATTACTGATATTTATGCTCCCCGCAACGATATATATAAAGCTGACGGCGGGAAACGCGGGCGAGATGCGCCTATCCCCCTTCGGACTCGGACACCTGCTCTTGATAATTTCGGCAATAGTGGTGATAAGCACGGGCTCGCTCCTGATACGCTACTATACCACGGGGTACAGCGCGCTGTCCGAAAACTACGACCTATACGGAGTTTTCATCTCCAAAAACGACGGTGGCGTGGGTGACACGCTCTACCTGATACTCGCATACGCCGCGCTCCCCGCCGTTTGCGAGGAAACGATGTTCAGAGGTCTGCTTTGCGCTGAATATCAGCACCGAAGCAGCTTTTCGGCTATCTTTATGTCCTCGCTCTTTTTTGCGATGATACATTTCGATACCGAAAACTTCCTGTCGCTCTTTTTCGCGGGCGTGGTGCTTGCCCTGACGCTTTACGCCACGCGCTCGCTCCTTGCGCCCATCGTGGTGCATTTTTGCCAAAACCTTTTGTCCGTGTTCGGCAGACCCGTGATACAGACCGTCTACGACCTCGGCGGCGAAAAGCTCTTTATCTTCATCGTAACGGCGCTCGCTCTCCTCTTTGCATTCATATTCTGCTCCGAGGCGGCAAGGCTGTACAGAAGCTACTCAAGGCAAAATCTGCCGTCCGATTACCGCGAGCTTGACGGCGAGGAAAGCTCCGCCCCGCTTTCACAATGGGACGAATTCGCAAAGCGCTTTCCGCGCGTTTCGGCAACGCTCGGCGCGCTGTTTTCCCCCACCGCTCTGCTTTGCTACGTGACCTACGCTATCGCACTTTTTGCAAAAATCTAACCCAAAGAGGTACTTAAATGTCCAAGGATTTCAAGGAAAATACGCCCCGTGACGATATCCACGCCACCAAGGACGCAAATATTCCATCCGACGATTTTCCGACCTTGCCCACCGAGGATACCGCACCCGCGGCACCCAAAAAGACGGGCGACGAGGTGATCTGCGGATATACGAGACAACAATACGAGGAAGCAATAACCGAGCTTGACGAGCCCGTGGCGGACGAGCCCTTTATAAGCAGGACCGTGACCGAGTCGCAAAGTACGGTAATGGCGATAATAAAGGCGGTCGTCTACGTTGCCTTTATCGTATCAATGGCTGTTATGATAGCATACTTCGGTCTTAGCTGCGCAAACGACGTGTTTGCCTTCGTCAAGGAGGACGACACCATCGAGGTGACTATCCCCGAATACGCCACCTCTACCGAGCTTTCCCAAATACTCGGTGACGCGGGCGCTATCGAGCATCCGTGGCTGTTCCGCCTTTACGCACGGCTTAAGGGCATTGACACCAACCCCAAATACACCTTCGTCGCGGGCGACTACACCATAACGCCGAATATGAACTACGACGAGATGTTCCTTGCCTTCGTAAAAAAGGCAAGCACCGAGGTCATAAGAATAACGATCCCCGAGGGATATACCGTTGACGAGGTCATTGCGCTGTTCGTGTCAAAGGGTATCGGAACGAAGGAAGGCTTTATCGACACGATAAACAACTATAATTTCGAGGGCTATGATTTCCTTGCCGATATAGATATGACCGACCGCATATACCGCCTTGAAGGATATCTTTACCCCGACACCTACGAGTTTTATATGGGCAAAAACGAGGCATACTATATATACAAGCTCCTTGACCGTTTTGACCAGATAATGAACGACGAGCTTCGCGCGTACGCAAACGAGCGCGGTATTACCATCGACGAGGCTCTTGCCATCGCATCCATTATAGAAAAGGAAGCGTATTTCAAAAACGACTACGATATAGTTTCCTCCGTCATCTGGAACAGACTTGAAAGCAATAACTACCCGAACCTTGAGTGTGACACCACGTTGCTTTACTACCTGACCCATCTGCGCGGCAAGCGCGTGACGGATCTTACGAAGGACGAGCTGGCAATGGAACACCCCTACAACTCATATAAGAACGAGGGCTTGCCGCCAAGCCCCATATGCAACCCCAGCTTTACGGCTATCACCTGTGCGCTGTACCCCGAGACTACGCCGTACTACTTCTTCGTTTCCGACAAAGAGATGAATATGTATTACGCCAAGACCCTCGCAGAGCATAACAAAAACATCGAGCAGATCAAAAAACAAGAATCAGAATGACTCTAAAAAGGTAGCAGATGTGCGCATCTGCTACCTTTTTCTAATAAATGTTGACAAAATGAGTATTTTGTTATATAATACATTATATATAACTTGTATAGCACCGCAGGTTCTTTATCACCAAAAGCTAAGGAGCGTTAAAATGTTTAAATCGGTAGCCAAATTTTGGCACAATCATATACGAATAATACTGTCGATACTTTTAGACTGCACCGTTGTATACGTGCTTTTGTCTGCTTGCTATTTCGTTTGCAGCCTTGATATGTACGATATCGGCGACGCTATGACGTACTGGAAGCTCGTAGCAATAGCCATCCCCACTTACCTTGGCGTTTTCACCGCTATGGGACTTTACAAGAGCCTTTGGAGCTACGCACAACCGCGCGAATATCTCCTATCCAACCTCGCCTCCATCGTGGCGGGCATACTGTTTTACATCATCGTCCGCCTCGTCGACATAGGAAACACGCCCGTTTTCGCATTCTTTGCCTTCAATATGTTTGCGGTTTCCGTGGGAATGATCAGCGTCCGCCTTTTCTACCGCGCGTTCAAATCCGCACGCAAGGCAAAACACAACCCCGATTGCAAAAGAGTTATGGTCGTCGGCTGTGGCGCGGCGTGCTCCACTCTGCTTAACGAAATAGCCGTAACGAAGGATTGCGACCTTTTGCCCGTCGTCGGAATTGACGACGATGAAAGCAAGAAGGGCTGTACCATTTGCGGAATGCCCATAGAGGGCGGCAACGAGGACATCGTGCGCCTTGCAAAAAAGCATAATATCGACCTGATACTCATCGCTATTCCCTCGGCTGACAACGCTCACCGCGCGCGCATACTTGATTTCTGTCAAGGTTCGGGCTGTGAGATAAAGATGCTCCCCCGCCTTCACGATTTCCACAACGACGATGCAAGCTGTATCCAAAAGCTTCGCGACATCACGCCCGAGGAGCTTCTCGGACGTGAGCCGATAAACATCAATAACACGAGCCTTGCGGGCTATATCGCAGGTAAGACCGTTATGGTCACGGGCGGCGGCGGCTCGATAGGCTCGGAGCTTTGCCGTCAGGTCGCACGCTTCAACCCCGAAAAGCTGATAATAGTTGATATTTACGAAAATAACGCCTACGAAATTCAGCAGGAGCTGATACGCACCTACGGACACAGGCTTAACCTTGAGGTACACATCGCGTCCGTACGCGATAAGGAGCACCTTGCGGCACTTATGCGCCGTCTGCGCCCCCAGCTCGTCATTCACGCCGCCGCGCACAAGCACGTTCCTCTTATGGAGGACTCGCCCACCGAGGCTGTAAAGAACAATATAATCGGCACTCTTAACGCCGCCGAGTCCGCTATCGCCGCGGACGTTGAACGCTTTATTATGATATCCACCGATAAGGCGGTAAACCCCACCAACGTCATGGGCGCGTCCAAGCGCGTTTGCGAGCTTATCGTTGAGTCAATGGACGGATGCGGCACGGACTTCTGCGCCGTACGCTTCGGCAACGTGCTCGGCTCTAACGGCTCCGTAATTCCTCTGTTCAAAAATCAAATAGAGGCGGGCGGTCCCGTTACCGTTACCCACCCCGAAATCACGCGCTTCTTTATGACTATCCCCGAAGCCGTTCAGCTCGTTCTTGCCGCCGGCTCTATGGCAAAGGGCGGCGAGATATTCGTGCTGAATATGGGTGAGCCCGTAAAGATCGCCGACCTCGCGGCGAAGATGATACGCCTTTCGGGATACGAGCCCGATAAGGACATCGACATTGAATACACGGGACTTCGCCCCGGTGAAAAGCTCTACGAGGAGCTTCTCACGCGTGAGGAAGGACTTTCCGCTACCGAAAACGAAAAGATATTCATCGGCAGACCCACGCACATCGACACGGCTCTGCTCTACTCCACCATAGCGGAGCTTCGCTCCATCGCGCTTGACGAAACGCTCACCCACGAGGAGCAGGACCGCGGAATAGAGGAGCTTTTGCTTCGCATAGTTCCCGAATTCAAGCGCTTTGACCCCAAAAAGTCGTAAAATATGAAAAAAAACAACGGCAACAACAAAAAAACAAAAAAAATAATTCTGATATCCGTAATCACCATAGCCTCGCTTGCGGCGCTCGTCGCAACGGCGTTTTTCATCGTAACGCGATATTACTACGGCTTGCTGAATTTCGACCCGCTTGACGGCGGCTACGTGCCGATCACAACGATCGACTACGACCCATACGCGCCGCCAACGGACGCGCCGAGCGAAACCACGCCCTCTCCCGAAACGTCGCTTCCGAGTGATACCAAGTCGGATCGTAGCCATGTCGTTCTGTGAGCCA
>JAZPZM010000113.1:0-50744 GCA_045544735.1 Eubacteriales bacterium | reverse complement strand
ACATCAAATAATTCTTTTTGAGGCTCTCTCTTGACAAATCGCAAGCTTTGCGATATAATAAGAGCACAGCTCTGCTAAACGGTCGCGCGGTATGTTGCCGTAAGGTATTACCGTGAGGAAAGTCCGGGCTTCACAGGGCAGGATAACTGATAACGTCAGCCGGAGGCGACTCCCGGGAAAGTGCAACAGAAATAAACCGCCCCTTTTGGGGTAAGGATGGAAAGGCGAGGTAAGAGCTCACCCGTTCCTATGGTAACATAGGTCCGCTGTAAACCCTATCCGAAGCAACACCGTATGGAGATCGTTTGCCCGACACATATCTCCGGGTGGCACGGGGCGAAAGCCTCGGAGCGTTACGGCGACGTAACGCAAAGACAGATGGCCGTTCTCGACAGAACCCGGCTTATAGGCAAGCTTGCAAAAAAGGTGTTTCCAAACGGAAACACCTTTTTAACGATATTATCTGTCGCGCTTCTTTTTCTCTCTTCTGACCTCTGCCTCCTCGGGCGTTTCGGAAATGAGAAGCTTTGTAAAATGATAGTTCTTCATTCCAAAGAAATACGAGAGCGTGCAGATCAAAACCGCGGGAAGCGGAATCAGGAAATAAACGAAAAAGTATGAGTTCAGCGGTGCACCGCCGACGTCGATGGCAAGAAGCCCAGAGTACATTCCCTGAACGAAAATAGAAATCGAGCTTGATATACCGCCGATCTTCGATATCACGCCGCCGTCGGCAAAAAGCAACCCGATGCTGACGAGAATGGCAAGGATAAAGTTCGGAACGTTGGCTAAAAGTCCCATATACAATCCGTTGAGATAGTTTCTGGGAAGTCTGCCGCCATCAACGGCGATCTTGTCCTTTGCGCCGACCTCCCAAAGTGCCGCGTAAAGCAAAAAGAGGTAAAATATTATAGCTCCGACGCTCGTTACGTACATAAGCGTGCTGTTCTCCGCCTTTCCGCAGGCGAGCGCAAGCACCAGTCCGAAAATGGATATCGCGAACTGATTGACGAAAAGCTTGATTATTGAATAGGAATATCTCTTCCAAAACGATTTCATGAGTTTCCCCCTTGGGCGTAAATAACAAATTTATTATAGCTTTAGATTTTCTAAAATTCAATAGAAAAACAAAAAGTTTACACTTTATCCACTAAAAATGTCAAAAATGTTGTATAATGTTCTCGTACGATTTATGGAGGAGTAATATGGGAAGTCAATATAATCCTGAAGAATATTCGCCCATTTTGCGTGAATTTGCGGGCTACAAGCTGGTCATACAAGCCTGCTCGCCTCGCACGGTAAGCGAATATATGCTTGACCTCAGGGCGTTCTTCAAATATATCATTTCAAAGAAAAGCAAAATTCCATACGGAACTCCCGCATACGAGGATATTTCCGTAAAGGACGTAGACCTTGCGCTGATATCGTCCGTTGCGACCTCGGATATTTACGATTTTCTGCTGTTTTGCGAAAAGGAATTCGGGAACGCCTCGGCGGCAAGAGCGCGAAAGCTGTCTGCAATAAAGGGGCTTTATAAATACCTCGTCACAAAGCGCGGACTTATCGAAAACAACCCGTCCGTCAATATAGAAACGCCCAAAAAGCGTAAATCCCTGCCGAAGCACCTGACGCTTGAGGAATCCGTGCTTTTGCTCAACACCGTAGGCAGAGACACGGAATGCAAGCCCGAAATGAGACTGCGCAATTACACAATGATAACGCTTTTCCTCAACTGCGGAATGCGTCTTTCGGAGCTTGTCGGCATCAATATCGGTGATATTGACAAGCAGCTTCGCTCCGTGCGCGTGGTCGGCAAGGGCGATAAGGAAAGGATAATTTATCTGAACGACGCCTGCAAGGCGGTGCTCTCCGAATACATCCCCGTAAGGACCGCTCCCGACAAAAAGCACATACCCACGAAGGCACTCTTTTTGTCAACGAGAAGCACGCGCATCAGCAACAGAGCCGTTCAATGGACGGTTGAAAAATATCTCAAAGCCGCAGGGCTTGAATACCGCCATTTTTCCGTACATAAATTAAGACACACGGCGGCAACGCTCATGTATCAATCGGGCGGAGTCGACGTGCGCGTGCTGAAGGAGATACTCGGACACGAGCAGTTAAACACAACGCAGATATACACTCACGTTGCTAACTCCGATATTGAGAGGGCGATGGCGATGTCGCCGCTTGCAAACATTTCTCCCGGCGAGATGCTAAAATCCACGCCTTTTGACTCGATAACGGGCGAGGATGCAAGCGTCGGCAGAGACGACGTTGAGGATTACGACGACGAGGATTGAACTTCGTCAAATTATATGCTATAATGTACTATAATCATTGAAAGGACGTACAAAATTTTGGATCTTACTAATTTTTCTTTGATATACCCCGATGCAAGTAAATATCAGGAAAGCCTTGCGGGTGCGAAGCGCCCCAATATCTCGATGTTTGCGCTTGAGGAAATGGGCTTTCTTGAGGTTTTCGATCTTAAAAACAGTACTCTTTCCGATTTTTTCACCAATGACACCGAGGTTTTGGCTTACAGAAACGAGGTCTTTTCCGACCTTCTTGAAAACCCTTCTCTTGTAAAGACCTTTAATTCTCTGCTCCCCATTCTTTCCGATATTATGGAGCTTCGCCGCCTTGAAGCCGACAGCGGAGATGCTAACGATTATCTGTCGAGCATCACCGAGATCGAGCTTTACATCTCCTGCATCGACACGCTCGACGACGGGCTTAACGCGGTGAAGGACAACGTAAAGGGCGTTGCCTTCAAAACCCTCTGTGAGCGCATAAGCGAGCTTGCCGACAGCGAATATTACAGCGAGCTTAACGAGCGTCTGTGCGAGCTTACGAGCCGTGTTCGCGACATCAAAAGCGTGACCGTCGGCGTAAACCTTGATGCACAGCTCCGTCCTCAAAGCGCGGGCGTGCTTTCCATCAACCCCGACGCTTTTCGTTCGGGCGACGTGCTTGAAAAGATACTAAGGCTCAATTTCAAGGACGATCAGTACACCTGCATTGCAAATCTCGTTCCCTTTGATAAGAAGCAGACGGAAACGCAAAAAACGGCTCTCGCGCTTGCGTTTAATTCCGCGATCAACGACGTTTACAAATCCTCTCTGCGCTCTTGGAAAAAGATAGTTCAGCAGTACGTTCTTGAAAACACGGATTTTCTGCTGAATCTTATGCCTGAGATAGAATTTCTCGTAAAGGGCACTCGTCTGCTTTCGCGCCTTCGCGAGCGCGGTTGCGCTCTTTGCGCGCCGACTATCGCGCCTTATTCCGCCAACGCCTTTGCGGCAAAGGGGCTTTATAACCCCACAGTCGCGCTTAAGGTTGAGGACGAGATCGTTACGAATGATCTTGTATTCGACGAAAAAGCAAAGATATACGTGCTTTCGGGTCCCAACCGCGGCGGAAAGTCGGTCATTACCTGCGCACTTGGTATTGCTCAGGCAATGTTCCAGCTTGGTCTGTTCCTGCCCGCCGACGAGGTAACGATATCCACGGTCGACGCGATATTCACGCACTTCCCCACGGGTGCTGACGATACCATCGACAAGGGTAGACTTGGCGAGGAATGCGCAAGGCTCGGAGAGATATTTGAGGCTGTTACGGAAAACTCCCTTGTGCTTCTTGATGAATCGCTGTCCTCTACCGGCTCATACGAGGCGTCATATATCGGCGCTGAGGTGCTTGCGGGCTTTTCGAGCGTTGGTTGCCGCGTGCTTTTCTCCACTCACCTGCACGAACTCACCGCTATGATAGACGATATAAACGAAAAAACCGCCAAAAGCGGCGGCGCGCCGATAGATACTCTCGTTGCGGGTATGGAATCGGGCAAGCGTTCATTTAAGATATACCGCGCAAAGCCCGACGGAAAGAGCTATGCGCGCGATATTGCAAACAAATACGGTCTTTCTTACGACTCAATAATAAAGAAAATCAAAAAATAAGCTATGGATAAAAGGATCATAATTACGGGCGGCTCGCGCGGGATCGGTGAGGCGTGTGTGCGCGCGTTTTGCGAAAACGGCGACAAGGTGTTCTTCGTTTACGGCTCAAATACCGCCGCCGCGCAAAGCGTATCGGACGAAACGGGGGCTATTCCCCATCAGGCAGACCTTGCCGATATCAGCAAAGCACGTGAGGCTATACAAGCGGGAATCAACGCACTTGGCGGCGTTGACGTGCTTGTGAATTGTGCGGGAATCTCTCAAATAGAGCTGTTCACCGAGCTTACCGACGAGGATTGGCAAAGAATGATATCGGTAAATCTTTCCGCCGTATTTGCCGCCTCACAAGAGGCTCTGCGCGAAATGGTAAAGCAGCATTCGGGAAAAATAATAAACGTAGGCTCGATCTGGGGCGCGCGCGGCGCGGCGTGCGAGGCGCACTACTCCGCGACCAAGTCGGGACTTCGCGGACTTACATCGTCGCTTGCAAAGGAATTCGGCCCTTCGGGAATTACGGTAAACCTCGTAGAGCCGGGTGTTATCGACACGGATATGAACGGCGAGCTTGACAAGGAAACCATTGATTATCTCATCGACCGCACTCCGCTTTGCCGTCTTGGGAAACCGTCCGAAATCGCAAACGCAGTTGCGTTTTTGGCGTCGGAAAAGGCTGATTTCATCACGGGTGCATTTATACCCGTAGACGGCGGATTTCCTGCTTAAAACAAACTCAATGAATTACAACAATCTTCTAAAAAGAATAATAGCGATGAAAAATATACTTTCCACAGCCTTAACCCTTATTATTCTACTGACCATCTTGACGGGATGCCAGCCCACGCAAACCGATTATACTCCCTATGACTCTGAAAATACCCCGGCGCCCGAGGTAACCACAGGACGCGGTGATTCAGGAGGCGACAACACTTCACACGAAGACACTACAACGTCTCAAGAGGGAAATACGACGTTGCCAGAGGACACTACGGAACAATCCCCAAAGCCGGATACTCCGTCCTCCCCTGACAACACCGAAGAACCTTTATTCAAATACAACAAGTATATGGTTACGGCTGATGCGCGTAATTACATGTCTGAACGCGAATATTTTTTGTATTGTCAAATGATAGATTCAATTCTTGCTCACAATGGGGTTGTCAGTGGATTTGAGTCTTACGCGGAATTTAATAAAGTGTTAGGTTTTCTTCTTCGCGAATTTATTCCCATTCGATCAATTATTCAAACATATTTGGTATCCAACACCCCATTTTCTTACGACGACGGGACAGCAACTTTTAAGTTTGTTGGAGATAAAAAAACCTGTGATGAAAACTACGCTAAGTTTGAGAATATAATGAACGAAGCACTATCGTTAATCGAAGAAGACGATAGCAATTGGGAACGTATTACAAAACTGTACCTCTATGTTTCTGAACACATGATCTACGGAAATCCGTATGAAACATACGGTCTCTCTCCGGATCTTTATACCTGTATCGTTTACAAAATTGGTATGTGTACAGACTATGCTTATTACCTAAATATGCTGGCAAATCAAATTGGATTTGAAACCATAGATGCTCGTTCGCTTGGTAAAAATGGATTTGAAGGAGCAGACCATGCTTGGTCTATGATACTGGTGGATGGGAACTGGTATCACTTTGATGCTTGCTGGCAAGCTGCACTCCTTGTACATGATAATCTAGATTATTTCGCAATCAACACGAAGGACAGGTACAACTCTCTTGCCGCAAACAACATGTGGGGACAAGCGGGCGAAGTTGAGCTTTTTGACCAACATGATTTCACGAATGAACGATCGCCACTGCCATACTGCGAAAACGCAATAAGTGAAGATGAACGCCAAAGATTATTCCTCGCGGTGATTGGCGATTATAGAAAATGTCTGTCAAACGATATTCCATCAGATATGATTGACAACTATATAGACGAAGTTATTGCAGAAGTCCAAGAAGACCTTGATAACGGAGCAACTGTTGGAATCAAATTTGAAATAAAAAACGGAACACTAAACAGTGCTGTATCTGATCTTATTATTTGTTACTCACCAGAGGATTTGCAAGATTATCCCGAGCTTGAGTATGGCGCTGATAGATGTACAATTCTTTCGGTTGTATTGGAACACATTGATCAATCGGATTTAAGAGCAATGATTTTCTTTATCTTACAAGAATCTATCGTTGTCGATCAATCGGTGAAATTGGTTGTAATATGATGCTTCCGTCGACGGCGGATTTCCGGCTTAAAACAAAAGGAAGCCAAAGAAGCTCTAATAAGAAAACAACCTCGACAGATTTTTTAGAATCTTGTCGAGGTTTATTTTATTTTCCTTCTCTACGAATCTTTTCAAGGCTATCTTGCTTTATAAGCTCTCGTAATTCTCTTGTCCATGCGGACCACTCTGAATTTTTTTGACCGTATGTAAGATTTTCTTCATACTCCATCGGAAGCCAAGTGGAAATATCCGCCTCGTTATGAGAAATCACCGCCTCAATATTATCAAGGGCTTTATACAGCTTTGCTTCATCAGTTTGCATTTCTTTCATTTCCGAAAATAGAAGCTTTATTTCAGCTCTTGTATTAGAGGGTAATATGGAGATCAATTTTTCAATTGCCAATTCTTCCGCTATTTCGTCATTTTGGCTTTTCAAAAATGCAGGAATATCTCCTGTTATAGCTTCTCCAAAGTCATGTATCAAGCACATCCTAATGACTTTATTTATATCAGCATTAGGATATTCATCAACGCATAGCATCGCCATTACCGCAAGTCGCCATGAATGCTCGGCAACCGACTCCTGTCTGCCGCTTGACGTCCAAGAATGGCGAGTATTGCATTTCAATTTTTCAATAACATTCAAAAATTCAATATATTGTCTGCAATCCATTTTCTTTCTCCTAACACCAAAAATCAGCAGAGGAAACAATCCCTCTGCCGATTTTTGTAAATATCCTTATGAGAACTCTCATAAAAATCCTTTTTTATTTTACAGAGTAGCCGCCATGACGGCTTTTATGGTGTGCATACGGTTTTCGGCTTCGTCGAAAACGATGGAAGCGTCACTTTCAAACACCTCGTCGGTGACCTCCATGCAGTCTATACCGAACTTTTCGTATATCTCCTTGCCCGTGGTGGTCTTAAGGTCGTGGAATGCGGGCAGACAATGCATGAATCGGCACTGCGCACCTGCGTTATCCATAAGAGCCTTGTTGACCTGATATGGATAGAGCGCGTCGATCCTTTCCTTCCAAACCGACGCAGGCTCGCCCATAGATACCCAAACGTCGGTATAAATAACGTCTGCGTTCTTCGTTGCGACCATTGGATCGGTGATAAACTCAAGGGTTGCGCCAGTCTGTGCCGCGATCTCCTTACAGGTAGCGATCAGTTCCTCGGACGGAAAATACTCCTTGGGAGCGCAAGATACGAAGTGCATACCCATCTTTGCGCAGCCTACCATAAGGGAGTTCCCCATATTGTATCTGGAGTCACCCATATAAACGAGCTTTATTCCGTTAAGCTTGCCGAAATGCTCCTTGATGGTAAGGAAATCCGCAAGTATCTGCGTGGGGTGGAACTCGTTGGTAAGTCCGTTCCATACGGGAACGCCCGCGTGCTTTGCAAGCTCCTCTACAAGCTCCTGACCGAAGCCGCGGTACTCGATACCGTCAAACATTCTGCCGAGAACGCGTGCGGTGTCAGCTATTGACTCCTTTTTGCCGATCTGCGAGCCCGAGGGATCGAGGTATACGGGGTGCATACCGAGATCCGCCGCGGCTACCTCAAATGAGCAACGCGTACGGGTGCTGGTCTTTTCAAATATAAGTGCGATATTCTTGCCCTCGCAAAGTCTGTGCGGAACGCCAGCCTTTTTCTTTGCCTTAAGCTCTGCGGCAAGGTCGATAAGTCCGCCGATCTCCTCGGGGGTAAAATCGAGCAGCTTCAGAAAATGTTTACCTTTAAGATTCATAATATCTCCTTTGGCTTAGATACAAGCCTTTTTGATAACGTCGATAGCGCGAGCGAGCACGTCCATCGGAATATTGAGTGCGGGAAGCAAGCGCACCTTGTCCTTTGCGGTCAGGCAAAGAACGCCGTTCTCTATACATTTTGCCAAAACCTCGGCGGCGGGCTTTACGGTTTTAATTCCTATCATAAGTCCAAGACCGCTGACGGACTCAACGCCCTCTGCGCCGTTCAATGAATCAAATATGAACTTACTCTTTGCCGCAACCTCGTTAAGAAGCGCGTCGTCAATTCTGCTGACTACGTTTACTGCACCTGCGGAGCAAACGGGATTGCCGCCGTAGGTCGAGCCGTGGTCGCCCTTGCCAAGCACGTTTTCAACCTTTTTGCTCATAAGGCACGCGCCGATAGGAAGTCCGCCGCCAAGTCCCTTTGCAGTAGTGACCACGTCGGGGCTTACGCCGTAATGCATATACGCATAGAACTTGCCCGTTCTGCCGTTACCCGTCTGTACCTCGTCGATGATAAGAAGGATGTCCTCATTCTCGGCAATTTCAGCGGCGGCAGAAATAAACTCCCGATCTACGGGGAGAACTCCGCCCTCGCCCTGAACGCACTCAAGCATAATAGCGGCGACCTTGTTTTCAGCAACGCACGCCTTAAGCGCGTCTATATCGTTTGCGGGAACGTGGATAAAGCCGTCGGTAAGCGGAGTAAACAGGCGGTGGAAGTGGTCCTGTCCCGTAGCGGCAAGAGTTGTAAGCGTTCTTCCGTGGAAGCTGTTTTGAAGCGTGATTATCTTATAATACTCGTCGCCCTTTTTCTCGGCGGCGTATTTTCTTGCCACCTTGATAGCGCACTCGTTTGCCTCTGCGCCTGAGTTTCCGAAGAACACCTTCGACATTCCCGTTTTCTTGCAAAGAAGCTCCGCGAGCCTTGCGCAAGGCTCGGTATAATAGAGGTTGGACATGTGCTGAAGCTTTGAGAGCTGTTCGCTTACTGCCTTTACCCATTCGTCGTCGCAAAGACCAAACGCGGTAACGCCGATGCCCGAACCCATATCAATATATTCCTTACCGTTTACGTCCTTTACGATAGAGCCCTTGCCCGATACTATCTCGACGGGCAGACGGCCGTAAGTTCCCGCAACGTATTGTGAATCAATTGCTTTGATATCCATTTTAACCTCCGGTAACCATAGTACCAGCACCCTCGTCGGTCAGAAGCTCCATAAGAATTGAGTGAGGAACTCTGCCGTCCATTATGATAACGTTCTGCACGCCCTCGCGTATAGCCTCGATACAGCACTCGACCTTCGGGATCATTCCGCCCGAAATAACGCCGTCCTCATAAAGCTTTTTCGCGTCACTCACCTTGACCTCGGGAATGAGGGTATTGGGATCGTTTTTATCGCGGAGAATACCCGCGATATCGGTCATCATAATAAGTCTTTCCGCGCCAAGCGCACCCGCGATGTGAGCCGCGGCAGTGTCGCCGTTTATGTTGTAGGTGTTTCCGTCGGCATCGCAGCCGAGAGTGGAAACGACGGGGATATAACCCATTTCAAGAAGATCGGTAACGGGTGCGATGTTTATCTTCGTGATATCACCGACGTAGCCGAGTCTCTCGTCCTTAACGCGAGCCTCGATAAGCTGACCGTCCATACCCGAAATACCGACAGCCTTGCCGCCCTTCTTTTCAAGAAGGTTTACAAGAGTCTTGTTTACCTTACCCGCAAGAACCATCTGAACGATGTCAACGGTCTCCTTGTCGGTAACGCGCAAGCCGTCAACGAAAACGGCTTCCTTGCCGAGCTTCGACATCATTTCGTTGATCTCGGGACCGCCGCCGTGAACGAGAACGACCTTGATACCAATGAGCCACAGAAGAACGATGTCCTCCATAACCTGCTGTTTTAAGTCCTCGTTTATCATTGCGTTTCCGCCGTATTTAACGACTACGGTCTTGCCCGTGTAGCGTTTGATGTAAGGAAGTGCTTGGGTAAGCACCTCGGCGCGCTCTATATTAGTAAATTCGTTGTGCATAATAAACCTCAATTATGTGCGATAGTCGCCGTTTATTTTTACGTAATCGTAGGTAAGGTCACAGCCCCACGCGGTAGCTTCGCCCTTGCCGTCGCCGACGGAGATAACGATGTCGATTTCCTTTTCAAGCAGGATCTTTTTAGCAAGCTCCTCGGAAAAATCAACGCCCGCGCCGTCCTTGCAAACGAGTATCTCGCCTGCGTTAGACTTGAAGGAAACGTCAACGCGAGATACGTCAACGTCCGCGCCGCTGTAGCCGATAGCGCAAAGAACGCGTCCCCAGTTAGCGTCTGCTCCGAACATTGCGGCTTTAAGCAAACTTGAGCAAACAACGCTCTTGGCAACGGTCCTTGCGGTAGCAAGGTCCTTCGCACCGCTTACGGTGCATTCAAGAAGCTTCGTTGCTCCCTCGCCGTCGCCTACGATCTCGCGGCTGAGCTGAACGGTTATGGTATTCAGCGCCTTCATAAAGATTGAGAAATCCTCGCCCTCGGAAACGATCTCGGGGTTTTCCGCCATACCGTTGGCAAGAACAACTACCATATCGTTGGTCGAGGTGTCGCCGTCTACGCTGAGCATATTAAAGGTAGAGGTGATATCGGTTGAAAGTGCCTTTTGAAGCATTTCGGGGGAGATCGCAACGTCAGATGTGATAAACACGAGCATCGTAGCCATATTGGGGTGGATCATACCGCTTCCCTTGGCAATGCCGCCGAGGTGGCAGACCTTGCCGCCGATCTCAAACTCTACGGCGATCTCTTTTCTTGCGGTATCCGTGGTCATAATTCCCTCGGCCGCCGCCGCACCGCCCTCGGTCGAAAGACCTTCCACAAGTGCGGGAATGCCGTTGGCTATGGGAGTAATATCAAGAGGCTGTCCGATAACGCCCGTAGATGCAACAACTACGTCGCAGGGGCAAATATCAAGCGCGTCTGCGAGCAAGGAGCTCATCTTTTCCGCGACCTCGATTCCATTTGCGTTGCAGGTGTTGGCGTTTCCGCTATTACAGATAACAGCGCTTGCATATCCGTCGGAAATATGCTTTTTGGTAACGGTAAGAGGCGCACCTTTTACGAGATTGGTGGTGTAAACCGCCGCGGCAGCCGCACGCTTCTCGCTGACGATAAGCGCAAGGTCGTTTTTGGTGCGATTCTTGCGAATTCCGCAATGTATTCCGTTTGCTTTATATCCCTTTGCGGCACAAACGCCGCCACTTATAAGCTTCATTTTCGTTCTCCTTAAATAACAAGTCCTGTTTTTTCATCAACGCCCAAGAGGATGTTCATATTCTGTATAGCCGCGCCTGACGCGCCCTTGCCGAGGTTGTCAAAGCGAGCCGTGAGAATAATTCTGTCGGCATTGCCGTAAGCGCTTATCTTAAGGTCATCTCTGCCCGACAACGCGCCCGCGGATAAGAATCCGCCCTCATCGCTCTCTGCGTAGCTGACGAGTCCCTTTGTATAATATTCAGCGTAGATTCGTCTAATATCGTCAAGCGTACCGCCTATCTGCGAGGCAAACAAGGGCACGGTGACCTCCATTCCGCTATAAAAATCTCCGACTATCGGACAGAAAACGGGAGCGTTCTTGATGCCGCAGACCTTTGCCATTTCGGGAAGGTGTTTGTGCGACTGCGACAGACCGTACTGACGCGGCGCATCGAGTAAAACATCGCGACCTTCGCTTTCGTATTCCGCTATCATTTTCTTTCCGCCGCCCGAATATCCCGTAAGGGAGAATGCGCTGAGCAAAGCGTCCTCGGGGATAACACCTGCTTGAACGAGGGGCGCAACGAGTGCGATAAAGCCCGTAGCGTGACAGCCCGGATTGGCAATTCTCTTTGATACGGCGATCTTTTCGCGCTGTCCGCGAAGTTCGGGGAAGCCGTACGTCCACCCCTCGCTCGTTCTGTGAGCGGTAGAGGTATCTATGATGGCAGTAGTATCGTTCTCAACGAGTGATACGGCCTCGATTGCCGCCGCATCGGGCAAGCAAAGAAAAGCGATGTCCGCGCCGTTGATAGCCTCACGGCGAGCGTTTGTATCCTTGCGAAGCTCGTCCGAAAGAATGATAAGCTCAAGGTCTGCGCGGTCGGCAAGTCTTTCATATATGCGAAGCCCCGTAGTGCCCGCACTTCCGTCGATAAAAATCTTTGGCATTGTAACTTTGTCCTTTGATATGCATAATTAGTGAATAATTGTATATTTATTCACTTTGCGGAAACAATATACATTAATTATACAACCATATATCGCATTTGTCAATAGCAAAAACGACAATAAATAGAGTATTTTTTATTTATATAAGAAATAAACACAAAAACACTTATTTATACCTTTGTGTTTGCATTATTATGCACAGAAGGGCGGCAAAACCGCCCTTCTGTTGGTTATTTCAATAGCTCGTCAGTCAGCCTTATTATTTCGGGAGCGATCTTTTCGCGCTCTTTTCTCGCTATACGGTTGTATAGTGGGTAAGCCACGCAAACAAGGATTATGCCCACGATGCCGACTATTATCCCAATAAGGATAGCTACACTTCCGCTCACACCAAGGATGTCTCCCAAATTACTCATAAAAAGGCTCATACCAAAGCCTAATATCAAAGTGCCGATCGTGCCGAATATCAGCGAAACCACAGTTGCTTTTTGCGTGACGGATCGATCCAAGCGGCGAAGCTCTGCCATCTTGTCCTCGCTTTCCTCGGCGGCGAAATATTTTTCGCGGATCGCCTTTATCTCCTCCTGCTCCTTTGCGGAGTAGGTGTAATTAAATCCATCTTTATTGTTTTTCATATATTACTTTCCCTCTATCTTGATCAGTTTTATCTTTTTCGTTCCATTTGCAATCATATAAATCGCCATTACTATTATAAACGCGGATATGGCAGCGCCCGATGCGCCGAGCAATATTCTACGCTCCAAAAGTCCCATCGTCGCGCCGCCGAAGGTGTTGAGCATGGTTGATTCAAGAGTCAACACGGACACGCACGCCGATGCGAGGCTTATTGCCTTCGACGCGGAGTACACGGGGCTTTCGTATTTGCGGTATTTTACGGCGTTTACTATGGCAAGCGTAAGCGTGGTGAACGTATATGCCGCCAGCGCTATGGTTGTTATCTCGTGGTGTATAAACGTTCTGTTCCAATATACCATAAAGAAAATCATAAGCGCAAGAGCTAAATTCATAATAAGCAATACAATGCCGCACGCGCGGTATTTGCGTAATTCCGTCGTCATCATTTCCCCGCGGCTGTGCTTACTTGTGTACCTCAGCAAGAAAAATCGCATAACGCTGAGCGAAATATAGTATCCCGCCAAGGAATAAAACCAAAACGTATGATGCCAAAATCCCATTCCCAAATGAAGCAAGGCGTATGCAACGTTAAAAAGCAAGCTGCTGTAAAGTGATACGTTCACTCTGAGTCTCGTGTCGTCTTGCCATTTTTTTACATACTTATTTTCGTTCTTGAACGTCTTAAAAAATCGAACCATGTACGGTATTTTTATGCACCACACGGTAAGCGTGTACGCTGACAGAACGTATGAAATTATAGCCGCAACCGAGCTTGTGCCCAAGAAAACCATTGAATACACGAGAAGCACGGTCGATATCGGGATGAGTATGATCATCACGGCGATATGGGGGAACAAAAGCGCCTTTAATACTTTCTTAAAGTCCACGTCATTCCCTCCGAATTTTAACGGTAAAGGTGCTTCCCTTGCCCACGGCGCTTTCTACGCTTATCTCACCCTGAATAATATCTACGACTCGCTTTACAAGTGCAAGTCCAAGCCCGTTGCCCTGCGAGGAGCGCGACGTATCGCCTTGATAGAATTTTTCAAAAATATGCGCACCTACCTCTGCGCTCATTCCGCATCCCGTGTCGCTGACCTTTACGGTAGCGTAGCACTCGTCGGCTTCGAGCGTCACCTTGACGCTTCCGCCCGAAGGCGTAAATTTTATCGCGTTTGAGAAAAGATTGTTCCAGACGTGACTTAAAAGCTCTGCGTCTGCCTTTACCTTAACGTTTTCGGCAATATCCGTATCTATTTCTATCTCCGACTTTTCCCACGCACTTTCGTACTGCAAAAGGCACTCGCAAAGCTGCTCACCGAGGTCAAATTCCGTCACCTGCGGATATATGCGCTGGTTTTCAAGGCGGTTAAGCTTTAATATATTAGTCATCATATCCGCCATTCTTCGCGCTCCGTCCACAACGCCCTCCGCGTATTCTATGCGTTGCTCGTCGGTAAGGCTTGGAGCTTGCAGGAGCTTTCCGTAGTTTTGCATCACGGCAAGCGGCGTTTTCATCTCGTGGGAGACGTTGGCGATAAAATCCGTCCGCAGAGTTTCAACTCCGCCAAGCTCCTCCGCCATCTTATTAAAACACTCAATAACGCGGTTAAACGTCTCGTCCGTTCCGAAACGGCTTTGAGGCTTTATGCGGACGGAAAAATCGCCCTCCACGATTCTTTCAGCCGCCTCGGTTATGTTTTTTACGGGTCGATCTATGGTCAGCTTTCTCCTTATTGTATCGACCAAAGTAAAAATAAAGCTAAGAAGCGCGACGTTCCAAAAGGTGAGCTTCGCCGCGGTACTTATATTCTCGCCCGTCAAGGTAAGTCCAAGGGTATCCCTGAGAGTTGAAACAAAAAGCATCGTACAGCAGGTAATAACGAAGGCGACGAGCAAAAAGAAGATAAAGTAGTGGTTGAGCCACTTTAAGACGCTTTTTATGCGGCTTCCCTGCTTCATTTCATCACCGCCTTGTAACCAAGCCCGTGAACGGTCTTTATTTCAAAATCCTCACAATCCGAGAGCTTTCCGCGAAGCTTGGTCATATACACGTCCACGGCGCGCGGCGCGGTGTCGGTATCAGCATCCCAAAACTCGTCCATGAGCTGTGTACGAGTAAATGTCTTTTTGGGGTATGACAAGAGCTTGTAAAGAATACTGAACTCGCGGTTTGTCAGCGATATCTCCTCGTCGCCGAGATACGCCGTGCGCTCGTCTGCATCCATCACGAAGCTTCCGA
Source organism: Eubacteriales bacterium (assembly GCA_045544735.1). GTDB lineage: Bacteria > Bacillota > Clostridia > Oscillospirales > CAG-272 > CAG-390. Next base: position 35,712 of record JAZPZM010000113.1, on the reverse strand, counting down.
CTTCAGGGCGGCGGCTGGATGCTATTTTAGCGCGTCTGAGAAGTGCGCCGATGCGCAAAAACAGCTCGTCAAGGTCAATGGGCTTTACCATATAATCGTCAACGCCTATGCGAAATCCGCGCTGCTTTGACGCGATATCGTCACGGGCGGTCATAAAAAGGATCGGAATGTTCTCGTTAAGCTCGCGCACGTTTTTCGCAAACTCAAAGCCGTCAACCTTCGGCATCATAATATCCGAAACGATAAGGTCGAACATATTATCGTAAAGAGCATCGTACGCATCGTTTGCGTTAAGACACCCTACCGCCTCGTATCCGCTGTGATTGAGGAACGAGCAGACCGTCTTGTTTAGCTCCCTATCGTCCTCTACTACCAATATCTTAAACATCGGCTTACCTCCGAAATTACCCTTAATTCACCACGTATTATATCACGCAAATGTTAAAGTTTTGTTTACGTTTAGGGTGTTTGTCAAAAATTTTACACAAAAACAAGCCCCCGAATCTCATCGGGAGCTTTATATATTTAATTACACGTCGTTTCTTACGATATCGGCGTAGGTCTCACGCCTTACCGCAACGTAATCTCTGTCACCGTCAAGCATAACGAGTGCGGGACGGGGCAAGCGGTTGTAATTCGAGGACATTGAATAATTATACGCGCCCGTAGTAAGAACGGCTACGATATCGCCTCTTTGCGGTCTGGGCAGAGAGACGTTTTCCTGAATCAGGTCGCCGCTCTCACAGCATCTGCCCGCAACGGTACAAACGCAGTCCGCCTCGTCGTTTGCGCGGTTAGCAAGCATAACGGTATATGGCGAGCCGTAAAGCGCGTAACGGGGGTTATCGCACATTCCGCCGTCTATTGAAACGTAGGTCTTAAAGCCCTTGATCTCCTTGAGCGTGCCCGCGGTATACAGCGTCATTCCCGCGTCACCCACGATGCTTCTTCCCGGCTCCATAAGAATGGTTGGCTTATTGATACCAAGCTCAGCGCAAAGAGAATCAATAAGAATTCCTATCTGCGCTATATTGTCTGCGTAGCTGATGGTGGGATGCTCCGCCTTGTATCTTACAGCCATTCCTCCGCCGAGGTTCAGCTCCTTCGCCTCATATCCGTGCTTTGCCTTGATATCAGCAATGAACGAAAGCATAGTTCTTGCGGCATCGCAGAAGGGCTCGAACTCAAATATCTGCGAGCCTATGTGGCAATGGAAGCCGCGCAGCTCTATATTGGGAAGCGCAAGTGCTGCGGCGGTTATCTCCTCAGCCTGACCCGTTTCGATAGCCGCGCCAAACTTTGAGTCTACCTTGCCCGTGCTGATCTTTTCAAGCGTGTGGGGATCAATGCCCGGTGTTATTCTTAAAAGGATATTCTGGCGAATGCCGCGATTTCCCGCCTCGGCGTTGATAGCCTTAAGCTCCTCGATATTATCGCAAACGAAATAACCTATTTTGCTGTCAATAGCGAAAGCGATATCCTCGTCGGTCTTGTTGTTTCCGTGGAAATAAGCCTTTTCCATAGGAAAGCCCGCCAAAACGGCAGTATAAAGCTCACCCGGGGAGACGATATCCGTGCCTATTCCCTCCTCGTTTATTATCTCATACATACGCTTAAAGGACAACGCCTTGCTTGCGAAAAGTGGGTGAGAATCACCGCCAAAGGCATTCTTCATAGCCTCGGCGTAGATACGGCAACGCTCCCTGATTCTTTGCTCGTCTATAAGATACAGAGGAGTTCCATACTTTCTTGCAAGCTCTACCGTATCGTGCCCCGCAAAGCAAAGATGCCCTGCGGAATTTATTGAAATGTTATCACTGATCATTTTATAAATCCTTAAAAATCAAATTCAGCGGTCGCCGAGCAGATGCTCCATATTATAAAGACCGTTTTTCTTGCCGCTCAAAAATTCTGCGGCGGTTATTGCGCCCTCCGCAAACAGAGCTCTGCTGTGAGCCTCGTGCTTAAGCGTGATAGTCTGCGAATCCGTTCCGATGATGACCTCGTGCTCGCCGATTATATTGCCCATTCTGACGGCGTGGATGCCGATGTGCTGGGGCTGGCGCATACCGTTCTGACTACGTCCGACGACGAACTCCGCATCGCGGCGAACGAGCTTTATGGCGTTAGCAAGCATAAGCGCCGTGCCGCTGGGAACGTCAAGCTTGCGGTTGTGATGCTTTTCGATAATTTCAATACCCGCATCGGGGAATGCCGCCGCCGCAGACTTTGCAAGCTTAACGAGCACCGCCACGCCTACGGACATATTTGCCGAGTGGAAGATAGCGACCTTCTTTGAAGCCTCCTCTATCATAGCAAGCTCCTCGGCGGTGTGTCCCGTAGTAGCGATAACAAGGGGGATTCGGCGCTCGACGGCATAGTCCGTCAGCTTTTTGGTAGCGCTGTGATGCGAAAAATCAATAATGCAATCAGCCGCGCCCGTGAAATCGAATATATCGTTATAAAATTTTCTGCTCGGCACGGGAGTGTTGTTTATATCAACGTAGGCGGCGATCTTCGTGCCGTGATAGCCCGCATCGCAAAGACGCTGAAGCTCGTTTCCTACTCTACCGAGCGATCCGTTCAGTATTATCTTCATTTTTTAACTTCCTAATCTATATCAGACGTTTATTCCTGCCTCGCGCATACGGGCAATAAGAACTTCCTTGTGGGCGTCCTCCATAGGAGTGAGGGGAGAGCGCAGATAATCCGCGCCGTATCCCATTGCCGCCATAGCCGCCTTTGCGGGAATCGGGTTGACCTCAGAGAACAGAGCCTTGATCAAGGGAATCATATCAAGCTGGAGCTTTGCCGCCTCGGCGGTCTTTCCCTCAAGGAAAAGGTGGCACATACGGCTCGTCAGCTTGGGAAGGGGATTTGAAAGAACGGAAATTACGCCCTTGCCGCCAAGTGACATTATCGGAATTATCTGATCGTCATTTCCCGAATACATATCGAGCTTATCGCCAACGAGGTGGAGAGTTTCGGCGGCTCTCGAAAGGTCGCCGCTTGCCTCCTTGATACCTTGAATCATGGGGTGATCCGCAAGGGCTGCGTAGGTTGCGGGATCAATATTAACACCCGTACGGGAGGGAACGTTATAAAGGATAAGCGGTATGGAGCTTGCATCAGCAATAGCCTCATACATCTTGATAAGTCCCTTCTGCGTAGCCTTGTTATAATAAGGTGTAACAACGAGAGCCGCATCAGCACCCACCTCGCAGGAATAGCGGGTAAGCTCAAGCGCGTAGTCGGTATGGTTAGAGCCCGTTCCTGCGATAACGGGAACTCTGCCCGCAATCTGCTCAACGGCAAACTTGATAATAGCCTTATGCTCCGCATCGGTAAGAGTCGAGCCCTCGCCCGTCGTTCCACCGACTACGATGGCGTCGATGCCCTCGGCGATCTGCCAATCGATCAAACGCCCGAAAGCGTCAAAATCAATGTTCCCTTGATTGTCAAAGGGAGTGATAATAGCGGTAGCCGCACCTGTGAATACTGTTTTCATGTGTTTTCTCCTGAAATAATTAATTATTCTGAAAAATAAAAATAGCCGACATAACATCGACTACCATAATTACCGAAGGTCCTCGCAAGAGGACGCATATTCAAATAATAATGATAGCACTCCGTTAAAACGGCAAAACGCCGTCCACGACAGTAAAACGGATATTGTCCGAGTTACCAGGATACACTTACGCCTCGTGCTCCTTCGGCGACGTCCCCTTTCACGTTTGCAAGCGTTGCGAGCGTTACACAAACCTTACTTTTGAACAATCGCGCCTCTATTCTTTATTTCAGTTAATTCATAATACCATAAATACGTGCCTTTGTCAATACAAAGTTGATAAAATTTAACAAAAAGGCAAAAACAGCGCCGAATTTGCCCAACTTCTCATAAGGAAGTTGGGCAGTTTTATTCGCCTTGGGCGAGTTCTATTGCTTCGCAGTGGTATTCGGCTTACACCGAGTGATATTTGCTTCGCAAGTTAAAGGGGCGAATAAAATATCACTGTGAGGCGAAGCCGAACAATATCACTACACGGCGGAGCCGTATAATATCACTCCGACGGAGTCGGAATATAACTCTTGCTTTCTCTGCTAATCTATGATATAATATATTCGGTATTGTAAGGGTATGGGCTTTGCCCTATGCCTTTGTAATACAAAGGCGAAACCGGCGATAATGGAGAATTCATTATGGAAATAATCATATATGACCATCAGATTTTTGCGGTGAATATAAACAAGGCTGAAAACTTTTCTGATTCTCTTGTATACAAAGCCAAAGACGGCTTACATCAAATCGATTTGGAAGAGTGCAAAAAAAACTTTGGAGAAATCTATTCAACAAACAATAATAGGTGCATTGGTGAAAGAAATATCGAAAAAGGATATATTCTTCTATATACTAACGGCTTGCAAACTAAAATCGTTTTTCGGAAAGCTTTTGTATTTTCTTTTCAAAATCATCTTTTACACGGAACAAGACAAGAACGTTTTTTAAAACTTCAAAAACTACTTTCGCAGACTAAATATACTACATACGACCTGACGTAATAAACCCCCGACAGACTGTTAAAATAATCTGTCGGGGGTATCTCTTTGTTTTCTGCGGATCAAATATTGCTTATCCGTAGGGGCGTTCTTTGAACGCCCGCGGGCGAATGCAGTTCGCCCCTACCGCGTATAAGATAAACTTCCTTATGAGAACCTGCCTTTATTCAGCGCTGTTTTTTGCTTCACAAAATCAGAACAAGCCTGATATCCTTCCGTTTTCATCCACGTCGATCCTTTCGGCGGCGGGCTTGGGCGGAAGTCCGGGCATCGTCATGATAGCACCCGTCAAAACGACGATAAATCCCGCTCCCGCAGACACCTTAACGTCACGAACCTTTACGGTAAAGCCCTCGGGCGCGCCAAGCTTCGTAGCATCGTCGGAGAAGCTGTACTGCGTTTTCGCAACGCAAATCGGGAGCTTATCAAAGCCAAGCTCGGTAAGCTTTGCAATAGATTTTTCAGCAGTTGCGTCAAAATCAACACCGTCTCCGCCGTAAATGCGGCGAACAACGGTAGCTATCTTATCCTTTATAGGAAGGTCAAGTTCATAGCTGAACGAGAAATCGTTCTCCTCCTCGCAAAGACGGACGACTTCTTTGGCAAGCGCTTCGCCGCCCTTGCCGCCCTCTGCCCATACGGTAGAAAGCGCGACGTTTACGCCAAGCGTCTTGCACTTTTCGATAACGAGAGCTATCTCGGCATCCGTGTCGGTTGGGAAACGGTTGACAGCCACCACGCAAGGAAGCTTATACACGTTTTTGATATTCGAAACGTGACGAAGAAGATTGGGAATTCCCTTCTCCAGCGATTCAAGATTTTCAGCACCAAGCTCGGTCTTGGGCGTTCCGCCGTGCATTTTGAGCGCACGAACGGTAGCAACGACGACAACCGCATTAGGGCGGAGTCCTGCGGCGCGGCACTTGATGTCAAGGAACTTTTCAGCACCGAGATCAGCGCCGAAGCCTGCCTCGGTAACTGCGTAATCTCCGAGCTTCATAGCCATTCTCGTTGCGATAACGGAGTTACAGCCGTGTGCAATGTTAGCAAACGGGCCGCCGTGAACGAAGGCGGGTGTGCCCTCGATAGTCTGAACGAGATTGGGCTTGAGCGCGTCCTTAAGAAGCGCGGTCATAGCGCCGACAGCCTTAAGGTCGCCCGCTGTTACGGGCTTATCCTCGTAAGTGTATGCAACGACTATGCGGGAAAGTCTTTCCTTCAGGTCGTTTATAGAGGTCGAAAGGCAGAATACAGCCATGATCTCTGACGCTACGGTGATATCGTATCCATCCTCACGGGGAACGCCGTTGAAACGACCTCCAAGACCGTCCGTTACAAAGCGAAGCTGACGGTCGTTCATATCGACGCATCTGCGCCAAGTTATGCGGCGAGGGTCGATTCCAAGCGCATTTCCCTGATAGATGTGGTTGTCAAGCATAGCGGCAAGAAGGTTATTTGCCGCGCCTATTGCGTGAAAATCACCCGTAAAATGCAGGTTGATGTCCTCCATAGGAAGCACCTGCGCGTACCCACCGCCTGCCGCGCCGCCCTTGACACCGAAAACGGGTCCAAGAGAGGGCTCGCGCAGAGCGACAACGACGTTTTTGCCGATACGGCGCAAGCCGTCGGAAAGACCGATGGTTGTCGTGGTCTTTCCTTCGCCTGCGGGCGTGGGCGTAATAGCCGTTACGAGAACGAGCTTGCCGTTTTTGCGAGTGGATTCATTAAGAAGCGAGTAATCGACCTTAGCCTTGTATTTTCCATAAGGCTCAAGATACTTTTCGTCGATACCTGCGGTTTTGGCTATATCGCCTATATATGACATTTTCGCCGCCTGAGCGATTTCAATATCAGAAAGATATGCCACTATAATTTCCTCCGAAGTTTAATAATTTAAGGAAGCGTTCAGCCCTTGAAGTACTTTACGGCAGAGGCAAACATCTGCATATCGAACTGACCGAGAACGTTCTTGTAAAGTCCCGAGCCGATACGCTCACTATGTCCCATCTTACCGAAAACTCTGCCGTCGGGAGATGTTATACCCTCGATAGCGCATACCGAGCCGTTGGGATTGTATCTGATGTCGTCCGTAGCGTTTCCGTCAAGATCAACGTACTGCGTTGCGATCTGACCGTTTGCGGCAAGTGCGGCAACGACCTCGTCTGATGCAAGGAACTTACCTTCGCCGTGAGAGATCGGGACGGTGTAAACGTCGCCAACGTTAGTAGCGGAAAGCCAAGGAGACTTATTGGAGGCAATTCTGATGCGAACGAGCTTCGACTGGTGGCGTGCGATGTTGTTAAACGTAAGCGTGGGGCAGTTTTCATCGGTGTCGATGATCTTTCCGTAAGGAACGAGTCCGAGCTTTACGAGAGCCTGGAAGCCGTTGCAGATACCGCACATAAGACCGCCGCGATTGTCAAGCAGGTCGTGAACGCCGTTCTTTACGGCTTCGTTGCGGAAGAACGCCATGATAAACTTACCCGAGCCGTCAGGCTCGTCACCACCCGAAAATCCGCCCGGAATGAATACCATCTGCGCACTCTTGAGCTTTTCTGCAAACTGTTCTACGCTGCGCGCAATAGAATCAGCGGTAAGGTTGTTGATAACGAATATCTCCGCGTCAGCACCTGCGTCACGCATAACCTTTGCGGAATCGTATTCGCAGTTAGTTCCGGGGAACACGGGGATAAGGACCTTGGGCGTAGACGTGATAAACGCGGGAGCCTTGCGCTCCTCTGCCTTGAAGGAGAAGTTTTCGTACTTCTTAACGTCTGCCTTTTCCATGCAGGGATATACGCTCTCAAGCTTCGACTCGTATGCGTGCGAAAGCTCTGCGAGGCTTGCCTTTTCTGCGCCAAGCTCAATGCTATCGCCGTCGGTAACGGTACCGATAAGCTCGCCGACAGCCTCGTCGGTCTCAACGAGGAACGCGCCGTATGCGTAAGAGAATATCTTATCAAGCGTGATACCGTCGGCATACTTAAAGCCAAAGCCGTTACCGAGGCACATCTTAAGCACGCCCTCGGCAATTCCTCCGTAGGTGGGAGTCCACGCGGAGTAGACCTTGCCCTCGCGTACAAGTGCGCTTACTGTATCAAAGCACTTCTTGAGTGAGTCTGCGGTGGGCAGACCGTTTTCATCGTATTCGGGAGCAATAAGAACTACCTTTGAGCCTGCCTTTTTGAATTCGCCCGAAACAACGTCGGCGGTTTTGCCCGTAGTGACCGCAAAGGATACGAGCGTGGGGGGAACGTCAATGTCCTCAAACGAGCCGCTCATAGAGTCCTTGCCGCCGATAGAGGCGATACCGAGGTCGAGCTGTGCCTTGAATGCACCAAGGAGTGCCGCCATAGGCTTGCCCCAACGCTTGGGGTCGCGAGCGGGCTTTTCGAAATATTCCTGGAAGGTGAGATATACGTCCTCAAAGCTTGCGCCTGCGGCGATAAGCTTTGCTACACTCTCAACAACTGCAAGATAAGCACCGTGGTAGGGGCTCTTTTCCGTGATAAAGGGATTATATCCCCAAGACATAAAGGAGCAATCGTCGGTATGCTTTTTCTCTACCGAGATCTTATGCACCATTGCCTGAATGGGAGTTTTTTGGTTCTTTCCGCCAAAGGGCATAAGCACAGTGCCTGCGCCGATGGTGGAGTCAAAGCGCTCCGAAAGTCCGCGCTTCGAGCATACGTTAAGGTCGGAGGCAAGAGCCATATAACCGTCAGTAAAGCTCGTAGGAACGCCCTTTGCAAAGTCTGCGGGAGCGGTGGGAGCGATGTCTATATGCTTTTCAGCGCCGTTGGAGTTAAGGAACTCGCGGGAAATATCAACGATAGTGTTTCCGTTCCAATGCATACGCAGACGGGGTTCTTCGGTGACGCGCGCAACGACGGTCGCCTCAAGGTTTTCGCTGTATGCGAGAGCCATGAACGCCTCAACGTCCTTAGCCTCTACTACAACAGCCATTCTCTCCTGAGACTCGCTGATAGCAAGCTCGGTGCCGTCAAGTCCGTCGTATTTCTTGGGAACTGCGTTAAGGTCGATGTCAAGTCCGTCAGCAAGCTCGCCGACTGCAACTGATACGCCGCCTGCGCCGAAATCGTTACAACGCTTGATCATACGGCAAGCGGTGGGATTTCTGAAAAGACGCTGAAGCTTTCTTTCTTCGGGCGCATTACCCTTCTGAACCTCTGCTCCGCACGTTTCAAGGGATTGCAGAGTGTGCTTTTTGGACGAGCCAGTTGCACCGCCGCAGCCGTCGCGACCCGTTCTGCCACCGAGAAGGATAACTACGTCACCGTCCTCGGGACGCTCACGGCGTACGTTTTCTGCGGGAGCGGCGGCGATAACCGCGCCGATCTCCATACGCTTTGCGGCGTAGCCCGCATGATAAAGCTCGTCAACCATACCCGTGGCAAGACCGATCTGGTTACCGTAGGAGGAGTAGCCTGCCGCCGCCGTGGTAACGATTTTACGCTGGGGCAGCTTGCCCTTGATGGTTTCGGAAACGGGAGTAAGGGGATCAGCCGCGCCCGTTACGCGCATAGCGGCGTAAACGTAGGATCTACCCGAAAGCGGATCGCGGATAGCTCCGCCGATGCAGGTAGCCGCACCGCCGAAGGGTTCGATCTCCGTGGGGTGATTGTGAGTTTCGTTCTTGAAAAGGAGAAGCCAAGGCTCTTTTTTGCCGTCTACCTCGATCTCGATCTTGACGGTACAAGCGTTGATCTCCTCGGACTCGTCGAGCTTATCGAGCATACCTTTTTTCTTAAGGTATCTCGTTGCGACGGTGGCGATGTCCATAAGATTTATGGGCTTCGTTCTGCCAATCTCGCGGCGCACGGCAAGATAGTCCTCGTAAGCGGCGCGGAGAAGCTCGTCCTCAAAATGAACGTTATCAATAGTGGTAAGGAACGTGGTGTGACGGCAATGATCCGACCAATATGTATCGATCATTCTGATCTCGGTAATGGTGGGATCGCGCTTCTCGGAAATGAAATATTTCTGGCAGAAGGTGATGTCGTCAATATCCATAGCAAGTCCGTACTTTGCTACGAAGTCGGCAAGACCTGCGCGGTCAAGCGCGCAGAAGCCGTCAAGAGTTGCGACGGTAGTGGGAAGCTCGTACTGCATAGCAAGCGTATCGGGCTTTTCAAGCGTTGCCTCGCGTGCTTCCACGGGGTTTATAACGTACTTTTTGATCTTTTCGATATCAGCATCGCTAAGCTTGCCGCCGAGAATGTACACCTTTGCCGTTCTGATAGTGGGGCGCTCGCCGCAGGAAACTATCTGTATGCACTGCGCGGCGGAATCGGCTCTCTGGTCAAACTGACCGGGGAGAAATTCTACAGCGAAAACGTAGCCGCCGTTTGATACAACGTCATCAGAGGTAATATCAAGCTGAGGCTCGGAAAATACGCTGTGAACCGCCTCGGAAAAAAGCTCCTCGGTGATGTTCTCAACGTCGTATCTGTTAAGTACTCTTACGTATTGAAGGTTTGAAATGCCAACGAGATTGCGAAGCTCGGAGCAAAGCGATCTCGCTTCGTTATCAAGTCCCGTTTTCTTCTCAACGAATATTCTGTAAACCATTATTATTCCTCCGTAAGTGCTTTAAGCGCACGCGCGCCGATGTCGTGACGGTAGTATGCGTTATCAAAGCTTATGTTCTCTACTTTGCCGTATGCCGCCTTTACAGCCTCGGGGAGCGTGTCGGCGGTAGCTGTCACGCCAAGGACTCTGCCGCCCGACGTAAGAAGCTTGCCGTCGCGCATCTCTGCGCCCGCAACGTAAACGGACGAGGAAATATCATCGGGTATAGATATCTCAAAGCCCTTATCGTATTTCTGCGGATATCCCTTGGACGCCATAATAACACAGCAAGCCGCGCCGTCGGAAAACTCGACCGTAGCCTCGGCAAGTCTTTCCTCGGTCACCGCCATCATTATCGTCAAGAGATCGCTCTTGAGGAGCGGAAGAACTACCTGAGTTTCGGGGTCACCGAAGCGGCAGTTGTATTCAATGACCTTGGGGCCCTTGGGGGTGAGCATAAGTCCGAAGTAGAGACAGCCCTTGAAGGTGCGTCCCTCGGCGTTCATCGCGTTCATCGTAGGAATGAATATTTCATCCATACATACCTTTGCGACGTCTGCGGTGTAGTAGGGATTGGGGGCGATAGTGCCCATTCCGCCCGTGTTAAGTCCCGTGTCGTTGTCCCCCGCTCTCTTGTGGTCCATGGAAGAAACCATAGGAACTACCGTCTTACCGTCGGTAAATGCAAGAACGGATACCTCGGGACCCGTGAGGAATTCCTCGATAACCACGTTATCGCCGCTTGCGCCAAAGACCTTGTCCTCCATCATGGAAACAACGGCATCCTCTGCCTCCTTGCGGTCTTGAGCGATGATAACGCCCTTGCCGAGAGCAAGTCCGTCGGCCTTTACTACGATGGGGTAATCAACACCCGCAAGGTAAGCGAGAGCCGCCTCCTTGTTATCGAAAATCTCATATTCCGCAGTAGGGATAGAGTATTTTTTCATAAGATTTTTGGAAAAAGCCTTACTTCCCTCGATTATAGCCGCCTTTTTGTCAGGGCCAAAGCAAGGAATGCCTTTTGCATTCAGAGCATCGACCGCACCGAGAACGAGCGGATCGTCGGGGGTGACTATTGCGTAATCAATAGCTTTTTCGAGCGCAAAATCAACGATAGCGTCGATATCCTTAGCTCCGATATTAACGCAGATAGCGTCGGCGGCAATACCGCCGTTGCCGGGGAGCGCGTAAATGCACTCTACGTCAGGATTTTTCTTTATCGCTTTTATAACGGCGTGCTCGCGTCCGCCGCCGCCAATTACGAGTATTTTCATTTGAAATCTCCGATTTATATTAGTGGTGGAAAAGTCTCATTCCCGTGAACGCCATTGCCATGCCGTATCTGTCGCAGGTGGCGATGACGTTATCATCTCTGATAGATCCGCCAGGCTCGGCAATGTACTTAACGCCGCTCTTGTGTGCGCGCTCGATATTGTCGCCAAACGGGAAGAATGCGTCAGAGCCGAGTGCTACGCCGTCACGGGTAGCAAGGAATGCCTTTGCCTCCTCGTCGGTGAGAGGCTCGGGACGGACGGTAAAGTACTTCTGCCAATTGCCGTCGGCGCAAACATCCTCTTCATTCTTATTAATATAACCGTCGATAACGTTGTCTCTGTCGGGTCTGCCGATATCCTCTCTGAAAGGAAGACCAAGAACCTTTTCATGCTGACGCAAGAACCAAGTGTCTGCCTTTTCACCCGCAAGGCGAGTGCAATGAATTCTCGACTGCTGACCTGCGCCAACGCCGATAGCCTGTCCGTCAACCGCATAGCAAACGGAATTGGACTGCGTATATTTAAGAGTGATCAGCGCAACGATGAGATCGCGGATAGCGCTTTCGGGCATTTCCTTGTTTGCGGTAACAACGTTGGTGAGAAGCTCGCGGTTAATCTCGAAATTGTTTCTTCCCTGCTCAAAGGTAATTCCGTAGACCTGCTTGGTCTCGATGGGAGCGGGAACGTAATTGGGGTCGATCTTAACGATATTGTAGTTGCCCTTTCTCTTGGACTTGAGTATCTCAAGCGCTTCGGGCTCATATCCGGGAGCGATAACGCCGTCGGAGACCTCGCGCTTGATCATCAGCGCGGTGGTAACGTCGCAAACGTCGGAGAGAGCTACCCAGTCGCCAAAGGAGCACATGCGGTCAGTTCCTCTTGCTCTTGCGTACGCGCAAGCGAGGGGCGAGTCGTCAAGACCCTCGATATCGTCTACGAAGCAAGCCTTTTTGAGCGTGTCGGAAAGCTTGATTCCAACGGCAGCCGAGGTGGGGCTAACGTGCTTGAAGGACGTTACTGCGGGAAGTCCGAGAGCCTCTTTAAGCTCCTTTACGAGCTGCCAGCTGTTGAACGCATCAAGGAAGTTGATGTATCCGGGGCGACCCGAAAGTATCTCGATAGGAAGCTCGCTTCCGTCCGCCATATATATCTTCGCGGGCTTCTGATTGGGGTTACAGCCGTATTTCAGTTCAAATTCTTTCATAATATGATCCTCTGCATTATATATTTTTGTTTATGATGATCTCGCTTGCCTCGCTGCCGTCAAGGGGAACAGCGCGGACGAAGAGAGACACCTTGTTATCTGCGTTAAGATTGCTCCAAACGATATCCGCAAGCTCCTCTGCGGTATTGGGAAGCTCTACCTCCTCGGGCTCGCCGTAGAAGGACGGAATGGGATTACCGTCGCACTTGTAGGTGTGAATGAAATGACCGAAACCATCTCTGGGAGTATAGCTGTAAAAATATCTGTTACATACCGAGCCATCTCCGTTTGCGCTCTTCAATATGGACATCTGATAATGGAAGGTATCAGACGGAGCGTAATGAAGTATTCCGGAAATTCGGGGAGTGAAGTTGGGAGCATCGTCCTCAAACTCGCGGGTGTGCAATGCCTTGACAAAGGCACAGCCATCCTCGCCGTTTTCCTTTATATAATCGTATATTGTATCGGTCTGATCTCCGTTTGTTATAATGTCGATCGAACCGTTCTGCGCAGAAAGATAAGGGGTGTAAATTATAAGATGGGGATCGGACATCTTGGATTCGTCAAAAGCCTTGGTGCGCATACCGCCGTCAAAGCGCTCGAAAATGCGGTTGCGGCTGTTTTCGCTTCTGCCCATGATGAAGTACGCGATCATTGCGTTCTTGCCGTCAGCGGATTTACCGATTATGATTCCGCGACCGGGGTAGGTATTGGTAGAAAGCAGGTTTTTGATATCGTAAAGTGCCATGATTTATCTCCTATCGAGTTTATTTGAACATACTTTTTCAACTGCAAGCGGGAGTATCTTCCACTCCGCCTGACGCATTACGCGCTTTTGCAGCTTTTTGGGGGTGTCGCCGTCCTTGATGACGACAGCCTTTTGCATAATGATCTCGCCGCCGTCGGGGATCTCGTTAACGAAATGCACCGTCGCGCCCGTTACCTTTACGCCGTATTCAAGCGCCGCCTCGTGAACGCGAAGTCCGTAGAAGCCCTTGCCGCAGAACGACGGAATTAGAGATGGGTGAACGTTTATTATCTGCTTGGGATATTTCGACGTAAACGCCTCGCTGAGAATGGACATAAAGCCCGCAAGAACGATAACGTCTATATCGTTTTCAGCAAGCAGAGCCGAAATGGCATTCTCAAACGCCTGTGCCGAGCCACACTCGCTTTTTAACACTACCGCGGTAGCAATACCTGCGTTTGCGGCGCGAGTAAGGGCGTAGGCATCTTTGTTGTTTGAAATGACGAGCTTGATGCTTCCCGACTTTATGATGCCGCTTTTTTCGGCATCTATAAGCGCTTGAAGATTAGTGCCGCCGCCCGAAACGAGAACGGCTATATTGATTTTGTTTTCACTCATTTTTTATCCTCGCTCTTTCCTATTCTGCCAAGCACGGGAAGCAACATACCGCCCAATGCGTTGCCGAGTATTACTATCCATATAAAGCCCGTCGCGCGGAGCGAAACGATGCCCGACGCGGCAAAATAAAACATATCCGCGATCGAGTGCTCAAATCCCGCAAGGATAAATGCGGGAACGCAGAAAAGAACGGAAATATAGCTTCCCTTTTCCTTGTAGATGCTGACGGCAAGATACATAAGTATTCCGCAAAATACGCCGCGCACGAAAGCCATCAAAATCGTCTGCTCAAGCTTTGCCGTGCAAGCCGTAAGCGCGGCGTCTGCAACGTTTGGCAAAGCGAAGCTGAGCACATAGCCGCACGCTATCGTGCCTATGGCGTTGCCAAGCAACGCCAAAAGCACGTCACCGATCTGCTGCTTTGAGTGATCCTCAAAGAGATATCCGACCTTGCCCGTAAACAGAAAATACGATTTTGCACAAATACATATCAGCGCAACGCAGAAAAACATCGCGCCAACGTATTTATTGTCGCTGGCAAGAAAGGTGCTTCCGCCTATGGAAATAAGTATCCCTGCGGAAATTCCGCTGAAAAGGCGTTTCATTACTGAATTACGATGCTTTCCTCGGACTCAACGATCTTACCGATAACGTAAGCGTCCTCACCGTTTGCCTTGAGAATTTCAAGGGCGGTATCTACCTCGTCTGCAGGAACTACGATGCTCATACCAACGCCCATATTGAAGGTGTTGAACATATCTCTCTCGCTGATATTGCCCGTCTTTGCGATAAGGTCGAAAATGGGAAGAACTCTGATGGAAGCGCGGTCGATAACTGCGCCGAGTCCCTCGGGAATGCTTCTCGGAATATTCTCGTAGAAGCCGCCGCCCGTGATGTGAGAAATACCGCGAACGTTGACCTTCTCGATAAGAGCGAGAACGGGCTTAACGTATATTCTCGTGGGGGTGAGAAGAGTTTCACCGACGGACTTTCCGCCAAGCTCGGCAACGGGAGTCTTGATGTCAGCGTTTTCGACGTCAAATACCTTTCTTACAAGGGAGAAGCCGTTGGAGTGAACGCCGCTGGAGGGGAGCGCGATGATAACGTCGCCCGCCTTCATCTTTTTGTTGTCGATGACCTTGGATTTATCAACGATACCCGTGCAGTAGCCTGCAAGGTCGTATTCGTCTACGGGATAAAAGCCGGGCATCTCGGCAGTTTCGCCGCCGATAAGTGCCGCACCAGACATAACGCAACCGTCGCAAACACCCTTTACGATGTCCGCGATGCGCTCGGGAATATTCTTTCCGCAAGCGATGTAGTCAAGGAAGAAAAGAGGCTTTGCGCCGACGCATATAACGTCGTTTACGCACATTGCAACGCAGTCGATACCGACGGTATCGTGCTTGTCCATAAGGAACGCGAGCTTGAGCTTGGTGCCTACACCGTCAGTTCCGCTGACGAGAATGGGCTTGGTCATACCCGTAATATCAAGCTCGAAAAGACCGCCGAAGCCGCCAAGGTCGGAGCAAACACCGCTCGTCATAGTTCTTGCGATGTGCTGCTTCATAAGCTCAACGGCGCGGTAACCCGCAGTAATATCAACGCCTGCGGCTGCGTAGCTGTCTGATCTGGAATTCTTGTGGCTCATTTTTTTGACCTCTCTATCTTTCTTTATTATTCTTTACCTGTCCAGCAGTATGTGCAAAGCTTGCAGGGCTCAAGTCCTATCGAGTCGATAAGTCCCTGCAGGGTTTGAAATTCAAGTGTTGCGAAATTAAATTTATCCGCAATCGAGCGGCGGAGCTTTTTGCCGCGCTCGGTGTTGGGGTCGCTGTATTCGTCAATGTGCTTAAGCCCTTCCTCGCCCTCAAGCTCAACTATCGTGCGACGGGTTATAAGCTCCATATCGTTCGTCGAGCGGGAGAAGTTAAGGTATTTACATCCGTACATGATCGGCGGACACGCGGAGCGCATATGCACCGATTTCGCGCCGTTGGTGTAAAGGAAATCAACGGTCTCCTTAAGCTGTGTTCCGCGTACTATGGAGTCATCTACGAAAAGAAGATTCTTATCCTCGATGAGCTGATGCACGGGGATCTGCTTCATATTTGCGATCTTGTTGCGCTCGGATTGCTTTTGTGGCATAAAGCTTCTTGCCCAAGTGGGCGTATATTTGATATACGGTCTTGCAAAGGGGGCTTTGCTTTCGTTAGCGTAGCCTATCGCGTGGGGTGTGCCCGAATCGGGAACGCCGCCAACGTAGTCAAGCTCACCGACAACGCCCGTTTCTTCGTCGTGCTTGGCTATTATCGCTCCGTTGCGATAGCGCATAGCCTCAACGCTGACACCCTCGTACTCGGACGTAGGATATCCGAAATACGACCAAAGAAACGCGCACATACGCATCTTTTTACCCGGTGCGGCAAGGCGCGTAAGGCTCGTGGCGCTTATCTCCACGACCTCGCCGGGTCCAAGCTCCTTTTCATACTCATAGCCGAGCTTAAAGCAAGCGTAGGACTCGAATGAAACGCAGTAGCCGTCATCGTTCTTTCCGATGATTACGGGAATTCTGCCAAGCTTATCGCGTGCGGCGATTATCTTTCCCTCGTCCGTGAGGATGAGTATTGACGCCGTGCCCGATATCATTCGTTGTGCAAACTGAATGCCCTCGACGAAGGTACTCTTTTGATTTATCATAGCCGCAACAAGCTCGTTGGCGTTTATCCTGCCGCCCGTCATAGCGTCAAAGTGACCGCCGCTGAAGGAAAGATAATGCTCGATAAGCTCGTTGGCGTTATTGATCTTGCCTATCGTTGATATTGCGTAAGTTCCGAGATTTGAGCGTATAAGAAGCGGTTGGGGATCGGTATCGCTGATGCATCCGATCGCGGCGTTTCCGCTCATTTCGTCGAAAACGTGCTCAAACTTCGTTCTGAAAGGAGAATTTTGAATATTGTGAATCTCGCGTTGAAGACCTATCTTCTCATCATAAGCCGCCATTCCTCCGCGGCTCGTTCCGAGATGCGAATGATAGTCCGTTCCAAAAAAGACCTCTGCGATAACGTCGTGATTTGAAACTGCTCCAAAAAAACCACCCATTTGGTTGACCTCCCGATTGCGATTTGGTGCGATATTATTTGTTGAACTCTGCCTCCACGGCGGCGTTCTTCTGGAGTACCTTTTCGGCGTCTGCGGCGCGCTTTGCGTCAAGCTTTGCGGCAAGATCTGCGTCGGTCACTCCGAGTATCTGTATTGCGATGAGGGCGGCGTTGACTGCTCCGTCAACAGCAACGGTTGCCACGGGGATGCCAGAGGGCATTTGTACGGTCGAAAGAAGCGCGTCCAAGCCGTCAAGCTTATTCGAGCTGCAGGGGATGCCTATTACGGGCAGAGTCGTGCGAGCGGCAAGCGCACCTGCAAGGTGAGCCGCCATTCCTGCTGCGGCGATTATTGCACCGAAGCCGTTTTTTCTTGCTTCCGACGCAAAAACAGACGCCTCTTCGGGCGTTCTGTGCGCTGAAAAAATATGTACTTCGTAGGGTACACCAAAAGATGCAAGAGTATCTACTGCCTTACGAACAACAGGAAGATCGCTGTCGCTTCCCATAACGATTCCGACTTTTTTCATAACTACCTCCTAAAAATCAAAAAGGCGCACTTATTCCACGGAATAAATGTGCCCAGACGGTCGGCAAAGCGTACGCTCCACAGATTTCTGTTCCACTGTGTTACGCCACATCACCCGTCAGTCACAGAAACCCTAATAATTAACATAAATATAATATCATAATAACTATTTTTTGTCAATAGTTTGTCAATAGAAAAAAGATATTTTTTGAATTAATTTGGCATATAGCCTCACCAAAAAAGCGAATACCCCGACGTTCAACGGTGGGGGTATTCGCTTTTCGTATAAGTCAGCTTTTCTGCGTTCTGTATTTTTTGAGAGCAAGCCAGATGCCGTCCAAAATGGGTTTTCCGTTAAATATAAGGACAGCCGTGAGCAATAGTGCCTGATACACTATCCAATGCGGCAGCTCCGCGATCATTATCCACGCCTGAACGCCAACCAAAGCCGTGTTTACCGCAAGCTTTACGGGGTGGAAATCAAATCTGACAAATTTCTGCGCCGTGAACGTCCTCAAGGCAAAGGATACGAAATAGCTTGCGGCGGCGGCAAGAGCCGCGCCGTGCGCCCCGATGCGCGGAATGAGAACGAACGAAAGCGCGAGATTGACTACAGCACCCGTCATAGCGGTCAAAAACGACATAACGCTCTTCTTTTTGACGAGATACACGCTTCCCATAAAGGTCGTAAGCGCGGAAAACGTCGTCGCGAGAATGAGTGTCGGCATATACTGCCACGCATCGTAATACGAATCCGCAAAAAGAATTATCGTGCATATCTTACTGAATGCGATAAGTCCCGACGCCGCCATAAAAATGATGCCCATATAGCTTTTAAACACCGTGGAGAAAAAGCTTCCTCTGTCGTTATTATCGGCATCGTTAACAGCCGAAAAATGCCACGCCTCAATAAAGATGGTGGTAAGAAGCGTTATTACCGTAGGTATCTTATACGCGGCGGCAAAAAGTCCGTTTACGTCATCGCCGCAGACTTCCTTGACGACGAATCTGTTCGACACGCTCGTTATCCACCAAAAGATAGCCGTGGGTATCATCGGCACGCTGTATTTAAGCATACTCTTTACGGTGCTTGCTTTTACGAATTTAAAGCTGAAATCGCAATAAAGCCGCTTCCAGAACACCATAAGCAGAGTTACCAAAACGTTCGCGACCACTACGGACAAAACGTATCCCGTAACGCCCATTCCAAAGCAAACGAGGAAGATGACGTTAAACAGAATAGTCAACGCCGTATTGACTATGCCCTGTATCGCAAATCCCTTGGTGTCGCCCTTACCTCTGATATAATTGGCGCAAGCGTGCTGAACGTTTGCGCTCAAAACGTAAACGACGATGAGCCAAGCGTATCCGTCGACGAAATCAAACACGAACAACAGCGGCGAAAACGCCAAGAACGCACCGGCTCCGCACAAAAGGACGAAGATACCGGAGGAAAACACCTCTTTTATCTTCTCCTCTGCGTCAAGCGCGAATCTGAAAATTCCGTCGCATATTCCGATAGCAAAAAGAGGAGCTAAAAGATTAGCCGTCTGCGTTATCAGATCCGACGTTGAATACTGCGCGCGAGACAGGATATTGGTATACAGCGGCATAAGGAGATAGACCATCACCTTTGAGGAAAACGTGCCTAACGCAAATATCGCCGTATTGGACAATAGCCTTTTATATTTGTTCATCTGAATTTATCCGTTCTTGCCGTGATCGGCAGTTTTTTACTGTACGTTCTCCCAGTTGTGCCAAACGTTCATAACGTCGTCGTCATCCTCAAGCTTCTCGATAAGAAGTCCCATAAACTTGATGTCATCCTCGTTATCGAGCGCAACGGTGTTCTGCGGAACTTTTTCCTTTTCCGCGGATGCTACGGTGTAACCCGCCGCTTCTATAGCCGCCTGAACGTCGTAAAGATCGTCGGGCTCGGTGTATATTTCAAACGCCTCGTCCTCTGCGGCGAAGTCGGAAGCTCCCGCTTCAAGCGCGGTCTCCATAAGAGCATCCTCGTCGATGTCGCCGTCCTCGTTGGAGATAACGATAACGCCCTTCAGATCAAACATGAAACCTACGCAACCCGACTGTCCGAGGTTGCCGTGGTACTTCGAGAAATAGGAACGAACGTTACCTGCGGTACGGTTTCTGTTGTCGGTGGTAGTCTCGACGATAACGGCTACGCCGGAAGGTCCGTAGCCCTCGTAAACGATCTCCTCGTACGCGACGTTGTCCGCGCCGATAGCCTTTTTGATGGTTCTCTCAATATTATCGTTGGGAACGTTGTTGGATTTTGCCTTCTGAATAAGGTCTCTGAGCTTAGAGTTGGATGCGGGATCGGGACCGCCCTCCTTGACGGCAATGGTGATCTCTTTACCTATCTTGGTAAACACCTTCGCCTTTTGAGCGTCGGTCTTTTCCTTCTTGTGCTTAATGTTGCTCCATTTGCTGTGTCCTGACATTTTTATACCTCTTTTTAATGAATTTTAGATTTGTTTAGTCTTTTTAAGACAAATAAGCTCGAATGCAGTTCCGAGAACGGTGTTTGCCGCCTTGGTAAGCGCAACTCTCGTTTTAACTACCTCCACATCCTCGTGCGTAAGTATCTGGCAGTTGTGATAGAAGCGGTTGTACGCCGCCGCAAGATCAAGGATAAAGTGCGTGATAACGGAAGGCTCGTAAGCCTCAATGGCGGACGCAACCTTTTCGGGGAACAGAGCAAGCACCTTAAGAAGCTCGCGCTCCTCCTCGGTCGTCACGCTGTATTTATCGGGCGCGGGAATATCCTTTGCCTTTTCGATAAGCGAGCAGGTGCGCGCGTAGGTGTACTGAACGTAGGGACCCGTGTTTCCGTCGTAGGAAAGCGCATCCTCAAGGATGAAGTTTATATCTTTTATGCGGTTGTTGGAGAGGTAGTAGAATACGACTGCGCCGACACCTACCTCCTCTGCTATTTTTGCCCTTTCAGCCTCACTCATATCGGGGTTCTTTTCGGCGGTTATCTGCGATACCTTGTCTATCGCCATAGCGATAAGGTCCTTGAGCAGAATGACGTTGCCCGTGCGAGTTGCAAGCTTTTCGCCGTTGATGCTGACAGTTCCATATGGAACGTGAACGAGCTGGGAATACCAATCGTAGCCCATCATCTCCACTACCTTGAACCATTGCGCAAAGTGGAGAGACTGCGCCGACGACGTGACGTAAATGCACTTATCAAAGCCGTATTCCTGCTTACGGTAAACGGCGGCGGCAATATCACGCGTAGGATAAAGAGTCGAGCCGTCGCGCTTGAGAATAAGGCAGGGGGGCATATTGTACTCGGAAAGGTCAACGATGGATGCGCCGTCGTCTATCTTCAAAAGTCCCATCTCACGAAGCTTCTCTATCTGCGCGGGCATTTTGTCGGTATAAAAGCTCTCGCCCTTATAAGAATCAAAATCAATACCGAGCTGGGAATAGGTCTTGGAATATTCCTCAAGGCTTATCTTTATAAACCACTGCCACAGCTCGATGTTTTCGGGATCGTTGCGCTCAAGCTTTGAAAACTCAAGGCGTGCCTCGTCGTTGAGTGCGGCGTTCTCCTCCGCTTCCTTGTGGAAACGGACGTAAAGCTCAACGAGCTTGTCAATTCCGCCCTTTTCGATATCCTCGCGGCTTCCCCACTTGCGATAAGCAACTATAAGCTTACCGAACTGAGTACCCCAGTCGCCGAGGTAGTTGATGCCTACGCACTTATAGCCCGCGAACTCGTGAAGCCTTTTGAGCGAATGACCGATAATGGTCGTTCCGAGGTGTCCGATGTGGAAGGGCTTTGCAACGTTGGGGGAGGAATAGTCAAGCACAACGGTCTTGCCCTCACCTATGCGAGGAGAGCCGTAGGACGCGCCCTCGGCAAAAACGTCGGAAAGCACTTGATCAGCAAGTATGGCATCGTCGACCTTGAAATTAAGATAGCCGTTGAGCGCCTTTGCCGTTACGCCGATATTCGCGCCCGCAAGAGCCTCCTCAAGAGCGAGGGCGATCTGCACGGGGGAGCGGCGCAGGGTGCGGCTAAGCTTGAAGCAAGGCATAGCGATGTCACCCATTGAGGCGTCGGGCGGGTATTCGAGGAGTTCCGTGATCTCGTTTACGTCGAGTGCCGCGCCGCCAAACGCATCAGCGGAGCATTTGGCAATTTCTTCTGCAATAAGTTTTTTGAATTTCTGCATGATGTTCTTCCTAAATATTTAATATTTTTTTCCTTCGTTTATCATATCGACAGCCGCCTGACGCTGTGCGTCGGTAACTGCGATGCCGCCGAGTATTCTGGCGGTCTCGTCGATCCTTCCCTGCTCGTCAAGTGTGCGAACGGAGGTCTCGGATCTGCCGTCCTGCTCGCTTTTTGAGATAAGGAAATGCTCGTGCGCGAGCGACGCTATCTGCGCCGAATGCGTTACGCAAAGCACCTGCGCCGACGTTGCCGCTTGCTTGAGTTTTACGCCGATCTTGCGCGAGGTCTTACCCGACACGCCCGTGTCTATCTCGTCGAAAATAAGCGTAGATATGCCGTCCGCGTCGGCAAGCGCACATTTTACCGCAAGCATAACGCGCGACAGCTCACCGCCCGATGCGACCCTTGAAAGCGGCAAAAGCGGCTCTCCCGGGTTTGTTGCAATAAGGAAGCTTGCGGCGTTACAGCCGCGGCTGTCAAGAGTTTCGTTCTCCGTGACGGACACGGCAAAGCGCACCTTGGGCATATCGAGATACGCGAGCGTTTCGACTATATTGCCCTCTATGCTTGCCGCCGCCTGCTTTCGCGCGGCGCTTATTTTCAAAGCCATTCCCCGAAGCTCCGCCTCCATCGCCTGATATTCGGCGGAAAGCTCCTCTAAAATGCCGTCGGAATTGTCAATTTCATCAAGCTTTTTCTTTGCGTTATCCGCAAAATCAAGCACCTCGTCAAGCGTTGTGCCGTATTTGCGTTTTAGCTTCGTTATCGCTTGAAGCCTTGATTCGATAGCGTCAAGGCGCTTTGACGGATCATCGTCAAAGCCGTATTCCTCCGATTTGGCAAATATCTCGCCCGCGATATCGTCAAGCTCGTACTTACAGCTTTTCAGCTTTTCGCAAAGCTCGCCGTATTCGGGGATAACGTCAACGAGCTTCGAGAGTGCGTCTGCGGCACGCTCGACCATATATGATGCCGTAATTCCCTTTTCGTTCTTATAAAGCGCACGCAAAGCCGCATCGGAATGTTTTTTTATGCGTTCAAGGCTTGACAGTCGCTTTGCCTCTGCGGCAAGCGCCTCCTCCTCGCCCCGCTTCAGCTTATGCGAGGATATGTCCTTTATCTGATATTCAAGCATATCGCGAAGCTGATATTTTTCAGCCTCGCTTTTTTTAAGCGAGCTTATACGCGAGCCAAGCTCCTTCCATTTGCCGAAAAGCGCAGAATACTCCGAAAGTGCGTCAGCGTTGCCGCAAAGGGTGTCTATAAGCTCAAGATTTGCATCGCTGTCGTAAAGTCGGCGATTATCGTTCTGTCCGTGTATTGACACAAGAGTGCTTCCAACGCTTCGCAACACCTGCTGCGAGACCGCCTTGCCGTCGACTCGGCAAACGGATTTGCCGTCCGCGCTCATCGTGCGCTCAAGGGAAAGCTCGTCGCCGTCGATGCCGAGAGATGCAAGGATCTCTTTTTCTTTTGGAGTAAAATCGGCAAAGTAAGCGCTGACTATAGCCTTACTTTCGCCCGTACGCACAAGCTCGCGCACGGTTTTATTGCACAGCAGAAAATTGACGCTGTCGATTATTATCGACTTACCCGCGCCCGTTTCTCCCGTCATTACGGACAAGCCATCGCTCGGCTCGAAATCAAGCCTTTTGATGACCGCCATATTTTCAATATGAAGTGATCGAAGCATTTTATATAGATTTAAGCATCGTTTTGATGCGCTCGCTTATATCCTTTGCGGCATCGTGCGTTCTTGCGACGAGGATAATGCAATCGTCGCCCGCAACACAGCCCAGAATATCGTGCGACTCGATAGCGTCAAGTCCCGTAGCGACAGCCTGAGCAAGACCTGCAAAGGTTTTAAGAACCACTATATTGCCCGAAAAATCAACTTTTTTTATAGACTCCACAAGGACGCTGTTAAACTTAAACGTCGGCTCTCTGTCATCCTTCGAGGGAATGGTGTAGCGATAAGAGCCGCGCCCCGTCGGGACTTTCGTAAGCTTAAGCTCCCTGATGTCACGCGACACGGTCGCCTGCGTAACGTCATATCCCTCTCGGCGAAGCATTCCTATCAGCTCCTCTTGGGTGTCTATCTCGTATCTCGTAACAAGATTGATTATCTTTTCCTGTCTTCTGCTTTTCATTTTCCACCTACTTATGAATAGAGCTTTTTGAAAAGCTCGCTGTATTTCTTCTTATCCTTAACGCGAATGAGCTTCGTCATTTTTTCGGAGCTCATTACGCGCACTATGTTGCCGTGATCAAGTCTTATATTAACTCTACCGTCGATAGTGAGAAAGAGATTAGGCTCTCTCTCGCAGGTGTTTTTTACTTCAATTACGGATTCGCTCGGGAATACCATCGACCTTGACACCAAGGAATGGGCGCACACGGGGGTGATGCAAACGCCCTTTACGCGCGGGTCGATAACGGGTCCGCCCGCCGAAAGCGAATAAGCGGTAGAGCCCGTCGGTGTTGAAACAATCATTCCGTCCGCTCGGTAAGCGTCAATAAGGTTACCGTCCTCGTAGACTTCAAGGTCTACCATTCTCGCAACTGCGCCGTTGGATATAACGGCATCGTTGAGTGCGCGGTTTTCGTGAAAGACTTTCGTTCCGCTGACGGCTTGAACCTTTAGCATAGAGCGTTTCTCTATCCTATATTCGCCGTTCATAACCTTTTCGATAAGATCAAGCTCGTTGACCTCAAGCTCCGTCA
Organism: Eubacteriales bacterium; assembly: GCA_045544735.1. GTDB lineage: Bacteria > Bacillota > Clostridia > Oscillospirales > CAG-272 > CAG-390. The sequence goes on along the minus strand of JAZPZM010000113.1, from coordinate 11,152 downwards.
TATAGCCGAGTCTGCCCTTGTTGATGCCGAGAATGGGGATTTCTCGCTCTGCGGCTCTCCTTGCCGCGTCAAGCACCGAGCCGTCGCCGCCGATAACGACGACGATGTCGGCGTTTTCGTACAGCTTTGCACCGGGCAAAAGCACGGGTATACGGCAATCAACGCGCCCCTTGGCGTAATACGGGGCGGCAACCTCTGCGCCGCATTCAAGGAATTTTTGTATAACCTTTTCCGCTACGGCGGCTTTGCCGGGAATATTGAAATTAGTGATCACCGACACTCTTTTCATAATTCATCTTCCTTTCGGATCGGCTCAATATTTAATTGAGTCTACGATCCTGTCAGTTTTATCATTGTTCGTCATGGAAAATAATGCGAGATACTCGCGGTTTCCGTCTCCGCCGCATATCGGAGAATGGATAAGCCCTTCGATATAAAGTCCCGCTTGGCGCGCCGCCTCCGCGACGCGAAGGACCGCAGCGCGTCTGTCCTCGGCGTGACGGACTATGCCGCCCTTGCCGACACCGCTTTTCCCAACCTCAAACTGTGGCTTGATAAGCGTTATCGCAATACCGCCGTCCGCAAGAAGCGCGGGGATCTGCGGTAAAATATACGTTTGGGAAATAAAGGAAACGTCCATCACGGCAATATCGCACGGCTCGCCTATATCCGCAAGGGAAAGCGTGCGCGCGTTAAGTCCCTCGATAGACTTAACTCTGCCGTCGGCAAGCAATGATGCGCTGAGCTGTCCGTGTCCCGAATCAACGGCAACGACGCAAGATGCGCCGTGCTGTAAAAGGCAATCCGTAAATCCGCCCGTGGATGCGCCGATATCAACGGCGCGCATTCCCGTAGGGTCAACGCCAAACGCCTTAAGGGCTTCCTCAAGCTTGAGCCCGCCGCGGCTGACGTATGGGATAAGAGGCATAAATTCCACCTCGTGAGGCAGAGTTTCGTCTATTTTTTCGCCCGACTTCGTAACCGTTCTGCCGTCTATCTTAACGAGTGCGGCATCTATTGATTTTTTTGCCGCCTCGCGGCTTTTTGCGTAGCCCTGCTCAACGAGAAAAACATCAACTCTCATCAGTTCTTCCTTTGGAGCAGATATTTGGCAAGCTCGACGAGCATTTCGGTATCGGGATACGCCGATATGCGCTTTATCGCGCTTTTCGTTATATCGTCCGCGCATTTTAGCGCCTCGTCGGGTGTCATAAAGCTCATAAACGTGGTTTTGTTGTGCTCGCTGTCCTTGCCCACGGTCTTTCCGAGAGTTGCGGAGTCAGAGGTAACGTCAAGCACGTCGTCTATTATCTGGAAAGCGAGTCCTATTGCTCTTGCAAATTCATTTGCCGCGGCTACTCTCTCGTCGCCGTCGGAAAGCCCCGCCGCAACGCAACCGAGGTATACGCTGACCGCTATAAGCTCGCCCGTTTTTTTATTGTGCAGTTTTTCAAGCGTGGCTCTGTCAAGCGCTTGCTTTTCGCCGCGAAGGTCGATCATCTGACCGCCGATCATTCCCTCGCTTCCCGCCGCACGCGACAGCGCAAGCGCGCCTCTGCGAGCATCATCCGAACTAACGCAAGGGTTTGCAAGTGCGACCTCGATGGAGCGTATGGCAAGAGAATCTCCCGCAAGCAACGCCGTTGCCTCGCCAAAGACCTTGTGCGAGGTCGGTCTGCCGCGGCGAAGATCGTCATCGTCCATACAAGGCAGATCGTCGTGTATAAGCGAAAATGTATGCATCATCTCTATCGCGAGCGCAAAGGGCATTGACGCGCCTTTGTCGCCGCCGAACGCCTTGCAGGTCGCGTTTACAAGATACGCTCTGATGCGCTTTCCGCCTGCAAGAAGGCTGTAAAGCTCCGCCTCTCTTACCTCTGCGGTATCGGTATCGGAAAACGATGAATAATACTCGTTTACCGCTTTTTCTATATCCGCACTATTTTCGGCAAGTGACCTTAAAAGTTCGTCACGCATTGTCGGCGTTGCCTCCAACGGAAACGGTAATTATCTTTTGCTTTGCTTCTTCAAGCGTGGTCGAACAGGAGCGCACGAGGGCAACGCCCTCCTCGTAAAGCTTCATTGCCTCCTCAAGCGACGTTTTGCCGTCCTCAAGTGCTCTGACCACCGCCTCAAGCCTTGCGATAGCTTGTTCAAAGGTAATGTTTTCCATTGACATCATTCTATCTCCGTGTGTTTTTTAGTTATTTGCGTTATCGTAGCCCGTGCCTCGCCGTCGGAAAGCGTAATACCCGCCTCCTGACCTACGGAAAGCTCCGAGACGGAGCTTACCACGCCCTCGTCACCTCGGACAACGGCGTAGCCGCGCGAGATGACCTTTAGCGGACTCATCGCATCAAGCTTTGACGCCGCCCTTGCGAGCTTTGCGGACGAAGCCTCTACTATTTTTTCATATCCGTTATCAAGCTTTTCGGCAAATCTTGAAACGGTGTCAAGGCGTATATCAAGCAGAGTTTGCGGAGAGCGCAGAACTCTTGCCGCCGCAAGCGTATCAAGACGTTTTTCGTAATGCTCGATACGGCTCGACATAATGCTCGTGCATCGTGCGGTGACGTTCGCGAGCTTTCGCAAAAGCTCAGCTCTGTCGGGAACGGCAAGCTCTGCCGCCGCAGACGGCGTGGGCGCGCGAAGGTCGCTGACGAAATCCGTTATAGTAAAATCAGTTTCGTGACCGACCGCGCTTATAATTGGGATCGAGGAAGCGGCAACCGCTCTTGCAAGTCCTTCGTCGTTAAAGGCACTCAGATCCTCGCCCGATCCGCCGCCGCGACCTATGATTATAACGTCGGGGGCGGGTGTTGTATGAAAGTTTTTGGGATCGTTAAAAAATCCTACTCCGTCAGCCACGCTCTTGGCGGCGGACACGCCCTGAACGAGCGCGGGATAAACGAGTACGCTTGCCACGGGATATCTGCGCGACAAAACGTTCATAATATCCCTAATAGCCGCGCCCGTGGACGAGGTAACGACTCCCACGGTACTTGGGAATTTCGGAAGCGGCTTTTTTCTCGATTGATCGAAAAGCCCCTCCGCCTCAAGCTTCTTTTTTAACAGCTCAAAGGCGATATATTGGTCTCCTATTCCGTCGGGAATCATATTTGAAACGTATATCTGATACGCTCCGTCGCGCGGATAGACGGAAACTCTGCCGTAAAGCGTTACGGTCATTCCGTTTTCGGGCGCAAACTTCAATTTTGCCGCGGACGACGCGAACATCACGCAACGGATAAGAGATTCGTTATCCTTGAGCGAAAAATAAAGATGCCCCGTGGAATAGTGATTTTTAAAATTTGATATCTCGCCGCAGACCGAAACGGCAGACAGCACGTCGTCTGTATCAAACAGCGTTTTGACGTAATTATTAAGCTGTGTGACCGTCAAAGCGGCGTTTCTTGCTTCATAAGCCATTTTCGTAAATATATTTTTTTCTCGCCAGCAGAGCCGTTCCGACTGCGTTGTCGGACGAATACTCGGGCTTGGTAAAATAACAGTTGCCAAGACTTGAAAGTCGGCTTTGAATTATTTTATTGCTCATAACTCCGCCCGCCCATACTATCGGTAAATCACCGCACTGCTCGCGTGCGTTTTGTGCAAGCTTTGAAAAGGTTTTAGAGAGAAAAGCGAAAACGTAAGCGCATACGGCTTCGGGCGCTTCTCCGCCGCTTATCAGCTTTTCCGCGTTGTTTTCAAGCCCCGAAAGGTTACATTCAAGCCCCTTTACCGAGGTCTTTAAGGGTGCTACTTTTCCGTCAAACGCCTCTGCCGCCTTTTCCATTGCAGGTCCGCACGGGAAAGCGTATCCGAGGCGAACGCCGACTCTGTCGACCGCCTGACCCGCGTTGAGGTCGGACGTTCCGCCGACGAGTTGCACGTCAAGGTCAGTAGCGTTAAGCATGACCTTAAGTATCTCCGTAGTGCCGCCCGAAACGTGAAACGCAAGGAAAGACTCCTTTACGTCATCTATCGCGCCCGACGTGGAATAAGCCGCCATAATATGCCCTTGCTGATGCGAAAACTTATAAAGCGGTGCGCCACAGCCCGCGCAAAGCGCTTCGGCGGCGGCAACGCCCGTGAGAAAGCACGGCATATACGAGTCCGCGTTGTTTCGCGGTTGTGAGGAAACTCCCACGGCGCAAACGCGCCTATCCGCGATAAGCGCGGAAAGCTCGTTCATAAGCAAGGGGAGATTTTTAACGTGCGCGAAAACGGCATCCGATTGGCGCAAGCCGCGCTCACCGTCCTTGACGGGTAGCGGACGCTTGAGATTAGCCACGATATTTCCGTCAATATCGCAAACGGCAACGGAGGTGGTGTAATTGCTGGTATCAATACCGCAAAAAAGCATCAGGCGTTCTCCTCTGCCTTTTTGGCTCTCATTACGGAATTAAGCACACCGTTTACGAATGGGCGCGCCTTGTCAGCATCGTCGAATCGTTTTACAAGCTCGATAGCCTCGTTAAGCGAAACGTTATCGGGAACGTCGTCGCGGAAATACATCTCGTACACCGACAGACGCATTATTGCGCGGGATACGGGAGATATTCTCGATATCTTCCAGCCGCGTGAATATTTCTCGATAAGCTCGTCGCAAAACGGCATTTTTTCGATAGCGCCGAAATACGTGCTTCTTACGTACTCGTCAGCCTCAAGACTGCGGAACTCGACCGCCCCGTCGAATACCTCCTCGGGAGTTGCGTCCTTTCTGAAATCCTTCTCAAACAAAAGAGAGAAAACGGCTTCTCTTGCTTCTTTTCTTGTCATTTGCATTTCCTTTCAACGCCAATAGGCTCGCTATGGCATATAAACCCATAATATATTTATTATACCTCTTTTATTCAAAAAGTCAACACATATAATGAATATTTCTTGAAATATTCACTCAAAATATTCATTTTCTTGTTTTATATTGCTTTTTGCCGTTTTTTGTGATAAACTGTCATTTGTAAATTCAATTTCGGAGAACGCTATGATCAAAAAAATACTCACTAAAGCTTGTATATATTTTTCGGCAATCTGCGGCGCTTACGCCTTCGCTATGCTTGCCTTTCACGGCGCGGAGGGCGGCCTCGGCGCGCTTCGCGTGATGCTCTTTATTCCCTTTTGTCTCGCATTCGGCACGGCATCGGTGCAGCTTACGGACGCGCAGTACGACAAGGCGTACCGTAGGCTTTTGCACGCTCTTTTGACAGTTGGCGGCGCGATACTTTTTCTTCTGCTCCCCGCAGGTCTTAAGGGCTCGCAGAATCTCACGGGCGGCGTGCTGATCCTCGTTGGATACATAATCGTGGTCGCCGTTTCCTCGCTCTTCAAAAAGCGCGTTTCAAAGGCACTCGAAGAGGACAAAAAATACAGAAAGTGAGCATAATAAAACAATGAGCAAAAACAGCAAGAAAAAAACTCCTTGGATGCAATACGTTGCCCTGGCATCCATGTTCCTTGTAGGCGCTGCTTTGGGTCTTTTTACGGTTTTATATGTCGAAAACTCAAGCACGGACGAGCCTGCGTATAAAACGCTCCTTTCGTACGCCGTACTGCTTGGCGGAATATACGTTGCATACTTTTTCCATATAATAGTGCACGAGGCGGGACACCTTGTTTTCGGTTTGCTTTCGGGATATAAATTCGTTTCGTTCCGCGTACTTTCGTTTACGTGGGTAAAGGAAAACGATAAGATCAAATTCAGGCGGCTTTCCATTGCGGGAACTGCGGGACAATGCCTTATGTCTCCGCCCGATATGAAGGACGGCAAGTTCCCCGTCGCTTTGATCAATTTCGGCGGCGTTATCTTTAACGCGATCTTCTCCGTCCTGTTTTTGATAGGATATTTTCTTTTTTCAAGCTATTCGTATTTAAACACCTTGCTTCTTGTTTTTACCATTTTCGGCTTTGTTCTTGCCATCTTCAACGGCGTGCCGTTGCGTCTGGGAGGCGTTGACAACGACGGTTACAACGCTATCTCGCTTTCTAAAAATGAAAAAGCGCTTGAGTCGTTTTGGCTCCAGATGAAGATGATTGAACTACAGTCTATGGGGCTTCGCATCAAGGATATGCCCGCGGAGTGGTTTTCCGTTCCCGCGGACGAGGATATGAAAAACAATATGGTCGCGGCGCGCGGCGTGTTCGCCTGCAACAGACTTATGGACGAGGAGCGCTTTGAGGAGGCTGATGCGCTTATGGCGCACTTGCTTGAGATCGACAGCGGGATCGCGGGAATTCACCGCAATATTTTGGTATGCGACAGGATCTTTGTCGAGCTTATATCCGAAAACCGCCGCGACGTTATCGAGGATATGCTGTCAAAGGAGCTTAAAAATTTTATGAAGGCAATGAAAAATTACCCTTCTATTCTTCGGACCGAGTATTCGCTCGCTTTGCTTTTTGAGAATGATACGAAAAAGGCAGATAAAATAAAGGCGCAATTCGACAAAGCCTCAAGGAAATACCCTTATCAGCAGGAGATCCAACCCGAAAAAGCTATGATGGATCTCGCGCAGGAGAAATATCAAGCTACTGTTTCTTAAAACACAGAACCCGCCGAGAGCGACAAAATCGCTCTCGGCGGTGTTTTCGTTGTTTTGTTACATACTATACAACATATTTTTCAGCTTGTACCCTAAAGAGCGTAGCGTATTTGCCGTTTTTTGCCATCAGCTCGCGATGGCTTCCGACCTCAATTATGCGCCCACTGTCAAACATACATATCCTATCCGCGCCGACAGTTGTGGAAAGTCTGTGCGAAATGAATACGACCGTTTTGTCCTTTGAATACTTCATAATGCTTTCATTAAGCTCGTGCTCCGCTATCGGATCTATTGCGGATGAGGGCTCATCCAAAACAGCTAAAGCGCTGTTTTGCACGAATGCCCTTGCAATAGCGACCTTTTGCGCCTCGCCGCCCGACAGATTTCTGCCCTTTTCGTCAAACTCGCGCGTAAGGACCGTGTGTATTCCGTCGCGCCACGCAAGCACGTCTCGCTCAAAGCCCGTAAAGCGCAACGCATTCTTCACAAGCTCCTCTTTGTCGGCACAAAATTCGTCACCAAGCACGTTTTCAGCCAAAGTCGCGGCAAATATCCGATAATCCTGAAAAACAGCCGAAAGCCTTTGTCTATAGCTTTCCTCATCAAACTCGCGAATATCTATGCCGTTATAAAGGATACATCCGCTGCTCGGCTGATATAAGCCCAAAAGCAGCTTCACGAAGGTAGTCTTTCCGGCGCCGTTAGAGCCTACGATCGCGAGCTTTTCGTTTTTGCGAATGGTGAGCGAAACGTCATGCAAGATCTCCTTGCCATCGGCATATCCGAACGAAACTCCGCGAAACTCAATATACTCAAGCGCGGGAATATCCTTGCACTTTTCTTCTTGCGCATCCTTTGAGATAAACGCCCTTACCATATCCATTTGCTTGCTCTGCGTCGGCAGCTTGGTAATAAAATCACTTATATTTTTCAGCTTATCTCTAAAGGTCATATTTGCATTGACGACTACGGCAAATTCGCCGAGCGTGATCGTTCCCGCGACAGCAAGCTTGTATAAGAGCATAGCTATAACGATGCCGTATACGAGCTGTAGGTTCAAAAATATCAAGCCGTCCCACAGCGTTTTCTTTTTACCGAAACGCTTTGTAAGCATGCCGAACTCCTCGGTCGCCTCATCGTATTTATTGTCGATGCACTCCTTAAATCGCGTCATTCTCAGCTCTTTTGCGTGGTCGGAAAGCTTAAAGGTTCGCTCAACATATTTGCTCTTTCTTTCGTTTTCCGCAAGTGCGATCTTCTCGTCAAGCCTCAGCTTTTTCAGCTTTCTGTTTAGATACGCCGACAAGAAAGAGCTTATCAGTATAACAAGGCAGGTGGTGACGTCTACGCTGATCAAAATATGGAATACCGAGGCTATCGTCAAAACCGCACCGAGCAGATCCGAAAGATTTTTTATCGCCGTCATAAAATATGAATCGGTAAACTGCATGGACAAAATGAAATCATTGTAAAAGGCGGGATCGTCGTATTTTGCAAGCTCGATCCTTCTCGCCTTTTCAAACATTTCAAGCTGTATGCGATAGTGCAATTTTTCTTTATATATCGGGGTTATATAAGTATTGTAAATCTGATTCCACGCGCCGACGCCGACCTTCAGAGCAAGCATTCCGATTGTGATATAAAGCGCCTCGGCAAAAGAGCCGTTGCCGTCAAGCATCGTATAGAGTCTGCTGAGCAGAAGCAAGGATATCGGGGACTCGATGCCGCGCGTAAGAATACGCAGAATCGAAAAGAAAAAATACGGCTTTGAATACTGCCATAGAAAGCGCATGGAAAAGAGGTTGTTTTTAAGAATATGCCGCCATGAATTTCTTTCTTTGCTCATCACAGCGTCTCCCCTTTCATACCCTCTTTATATTGGCTTGCCTGAACGGTGAACATCTCGGCATACAGTCCGCCGAGCGCCATAAGCTCACCGTGCGTGCCCGATTCCTTTATTTCGCCGTTATCCATAAGAAGTATCCTGTCGGCATCGACAGCTGTGGAGAGCCTGTGCGAGATAAATATCATCGTTTTTCCCTTGCAGGCGGCGCGCATCGTGTCGTACATTTGGCGCTCTGCCAAAGGATCGAGCGCCGAGGATGGCTCGTCTAAAATAACGGTATTGCAGTTTTTGGCATAGATCGCCGCAATAGCAAGCTTTTGCGCCTCGCCGCCCGAAAGTATCAAGCCGTCCTTTGAAAATTCCTTTGTCAGAAGAGTATGAATACCGTCCTTGGTGCTTTGTACCTTGTCAAGAAGTCCCACTCTATCAAGCGCACGAAGAACAGTTTCCTCGTCCTCAGATTCATACGGACGCCCGAGCACGTTTTCGGCAACGCTAAGCGCAAATGGCTTGTAGTCCTGCATAACCACTCCAATGGTATCGCGGTAGCTCGTCAGCTCGTATTGCGCGATGTCGTGCCCGTCAAGCATGATCTTACCGCTTGTGGCATCGTAAAGACGCATTAAGAGCTTTACAAGGGTAGTTTTACCCGCGCCGTTTCTGCCTACGATAGCAATAGTCTCACCCTTGCGTATCTTAACGCTTACGTGCTTTAAGGTTTCGGTAGCGCTTCCCTCATAGGTAAAAGAAACGTCCGCAAGCTCGATATCTCCCGCCTGCGCGCGCAGTCCGCCGCGGCTGTTGTCGATCTGTGTTTTCTTTTTCAGAAACGCGCGAAGATCGGACATTTTCAGAGAAATATCGCTCATTGTGGCATACCAATTAGCCACGCCCTTTATCGGATTTACGATAGCGCTCAGCGACGCAAGCACCACAAGGCAATCCCCCACGTAGATCGTGTGTGTAACGAGCGTGTGATAAAGGCAATATATCTGCGCCGCATAGATGGGGATATTAAGCCCAAGATTGTTTACGATATAGTAGCCGAGCGCAACTCTGCGCCCCTCTTTTTTCACCGCGGCGGTATACTCCTCCGAGGCATCGGTAAACTGCCGCCTAAGCACTCGCCAGATATTTGAAAGGCGAAGCTCTTTAGCGTAATCCTTAAGATAAAAAGCTCTGCGAGCGTAGCTCTTTTTGCGCTCTATCTCTCGCAGATGGGAGTCGTAAATATGTTTTTTTCTGATAAGCCTTACATAATACAGATTCAGAAGTACGGGAATTACAGCAAAAACTATAAGAACGGGATCTATCGCAAAAACGAGCCACGAGGAAAGCGATATGCTCATAATAACGCTGATCCAACTTATAAGCAAGCCGAGCGTCTGATCCATCGACACTTGGGTATTTGACAAAACTCTGTCGAACAGCGCGTATGAATCGGGCATTTCGTAATTTACAAGGTCCGCTTCAACCGCTTTTTGATAAAGCGATTTACGAAGGCGCACTTCGCCGCGCTTGTTGGCAATCGGAAGCCAAACGTTTATAAAATACTTGTGTATCAGCTCATAGATAACGCGCAAAACTATCACAACCGCCGTATACGTCAATAAAGCAGCTACGCTCTTGCCCGTTTGAACGCCGTTAACGATATATCGAAGCATATATGCGTTGCTGAAAAACACGATGAAATTTCCGCAGACCGTCAATATCGCGTCGCAGACAAGAACACCGCGAAAATATTTCACCGCTTGCTTCAGCGAATAAACAAAAGATGCGAGTACGTCACAAAAACCGTTTTTCTTCAAGCATTTCACCCTTTCTTACGCCGTTTTTTGAGAGTTACTTATTATAGCACAGTAAAAATGCAAATACAAGACTTGACTTTTTTGCGTTTTTGTGGTATAATATATGTGTAAGGAAACACCGCTGAGAGCAACTAAACGTTACTCTCGGCGGTAAAATTATTTATGGGTTGATGCTTTTTCCTTCGACGCAGAACACTCCGTTCGTCAAAGGCTTTTCAAAATCGGGTTTATCCAACAGACCTCTACGAATCAATTCATCGGTAACATATCCGATAATCTGATACAGATAACAATTTACCCATTGATTGATTTGATCGTGCAGATGCTTTGGCACAAAGCTTTCAAAATTCTTGCGCACTGCCATAATCCATTCAGCAAGAAGATCGTTTATTTTTTCATCGGTCATATCAAACAGCGAAACAAATTTTGCGAACTGTTCCTCCGTGAAATAAGGGATGTTAAGATAATAATCGCCATCAGTGAGCTTGATCAAATTGTTTTCAAGGAAGTGCGCAACATCTTCGTCAGTAAGGGCATCTTTAGATATCATTCCGTTTTCAATGTTTTGAGCTGCCCCTGTTTTACACATCCATCGTGTCCCGTTGTTGTGATAAACATTATAATCAAAATACTTACTGATCCAATAATAGTAGATTTGCGGCGAAGGATTGTTTTCATCAACCGCTACGTTACAGCCAGAATTATATTCAGCGCAGTTTTCGGTTTCATCTACGGTTTCTTCTACAATAAACCAACCATAACCGCCATCCTTTCTCGGAGGATACGGACCGTTTTCCAGCTTTAAGCGTTTGTTTTTTACATTCCTAATTTTTCGTCTGAGCAGATATGGAACGATGATATAGCCAAGTCTACCTATGCCAAAATTGTTGCCGTAAAAATCAATCGTGCTGATTTTATTTTCCGCTTCTTTCAAGATTACTTCAAATTTATCAGCA
>JAZPZM010000112.1:0-2207 GCA_045544735.1 Eubacteriales bacterium | reverse complement strand
AGCGTAGCCTTTCGGACGTTTTAGCACTTATCCCGAACCGCTGGAGCGAGGAGGACGTCAAGAACTTCGAGCATAGCGCAACGCTCCTCAAGATAAGTCGGATCGTAGCCATGTCGTTCTGTGAGCCAAGGAGTTGAGTAGATTTCTTGTCTTCCTAAGACCGCTTTGGCCTCCGACTTCCCTTGAGCGTAGCCTTTCGGACGTTTTAGCACTTATCCCGAACCGCTGGAGCGAGGAGGACGTCAAGAACTTCGAGCATAGCGCAACGCTCCTCAAGATGATGATATGGAGGAACGGCAAATGAAGATAATAGACCCTACGGGCGTTGAGCTTTCCCCCGGTGAGCGTGATAAGTGCCTCGGCAACGGCGAGCACGTGGACGATAAAGGACGCGCCATCGAGTGCTGCTGCGACGAGTGCGACTACTTTTTGCTTTGTTGTCCAGAATGGGAGGACGTAGACGCAGCTTACGCCGAAGAAAATAACGTGATCGAAACGGAAAACAGGAGGACCGAAAAATGACCATCGAAAACTGGGGCTTCAAAAGCGAAAACGAGGTGATGAAAGGCTATATACTCTACGCCCTCAAGGAGATAGAGAAGAACGAGCCTGAGCTTGCGCTTTCCGACGAGCAACGCAAGGCTTTATTCAATGGCTTGAGATGGGCTACCTCGGATATGACCGCCGAGGAAGCCTATAATTATTACGTCAAGAATTGATGATACTTAACGAGTGCGACTACTTTCTTCTTTGTTATCCGCGATCCTGTATAAACGATTATACCCCCGCAAGCCTTGACAAAAAGGCGAGCGAGGTGCTATAATAAAAAAGGCGTCAGGCTGACCTGACGCAAGTGGCGCGAGTGTCGCGCTGCGGAGCATACCGAGCTTCCCTTGAAGCTCTCCGAGGACTTGGAAAAGCCTCGGAAACGGTGGCGGTTGACTCCCTACATAGCATTTACTATGGAGGAGGTCAACGTTCTTATTGAATAAAAACCTCCTCACACTATGGCGAGGAGGTGGTGCCAATGGTTACTTGGGGCGAGCTTTTCGCATTCCTTAGCGTCCTTTTGGCGATTATCTCTTTTGTCAGAAAAGACAAAGACGATAAATAAATCAAAAAGAACTAACCGCCTGATACTTCCAACACAAGGCGATTAGTTCTTGTTTCGAGGAGGCAACCGTCATCGGTATGCTCTTCCACTAACATAATACCACAAAACTATAGATTTGTCAATAGCTTTTTGAAAGGAGGGCGCAAAAATGAAAAACAAGAAAATGACGAAAAAGATAATAGCGGCAGTAATTGCCTTTGTGATAATATTTTCAGCGATCGGCTGTGAAGCCGAGAGCGCAAGCGGCGGCGGAACGACCGCAAGCGGCGAGGCGACGAGCTTCACCCCCACCGTTGCACCGAACACGAGTGCGCCCGACCTGACGAGCGCACCCACCGAGGAAACGACCGTTCCCGATGAAACTACAGTCCCCGACGTTACGACCGATGAAACGACAGCTCCCGATATTACTACCGTTCCCGACGTCACCACGGCAACGCCTGAAACGACGTTGACGCCCGAAACGACAACAGCTCCCATCGAGGACACGACCGCACCCGACGTGGAAACGACCGTTCCTGATGAAACTACAGCCCCCGACGTTACGACCGAGGAAACCACAGCACCCGATATTACTACCGTTCCCGACGTCACCACGTCAACGCCCGAAACGACGTTGACACCCGAAACGACAACAGCTCCCATCGAAGACACGACCGCACCCGACGTGGAAACGACCGTTCCCGATGAAACGACAGCTCCCGATATTACTACCGTTCCCGACGTTACCACGGCAACGCCTGACACGACGACAGCTCCCGAAACGACGGCAGCTCCCGAAACCACGTTGACGCCCGAAACCACCGCTCCTACCGAGGAAACGACCGAAGCTCCCCACGTTCACACCCCCGAAACCGTAAAGGGAACGGCGGCAACGTGTACGAAGTCGGGACTCACCGACGGCGTGAGGTGTGCGACGTGCAAGGCTACGCTCACGGCGCAGACCACCATCGAGGCTACGGGACACACCCACGAAACCGTCAAGGGAACGGCGGCGACGTGTACGAAGGACGGACTCACCGACGGCGTGAGATGCGCGACGTGCAAAGCTACGCTGACGGCGCAGACGAAGATCGAGGCTAAAGGACAAGTC
>JAZPZM010000111.1:0-4431 GCA_045544735.1 Eubacteriales bacterium | reverse complement strand
AAACAAAAACACAAAGAACAGGAGAGATAAAATGTATAAGAAACTAAAAGATCAGATCACCGAAACCACGCAGTATTATCTGTTGCGCAACGTACACCCGAGGGCAGAAGAGCCCTTCCAAGTTCGTGATGATGAAGAAATACAGGAGCTTGTAGAAAGCATCCGAATGAACGGAGTCCTCAATCCTCTGATCGTAACACCGAGGCGCGGAGGCGGTTATGAGATCGTATCGGGACACCGACGCTATGCCGCTTGTCAAAAGCTTGGTGTGGAGACTATTCCCGTTATTGTACGCGACCTTGATCCCGATGAAGCAACACTTTGTATGATCGATTCCAATCTGCACAGAGAGCATTTGTTGCCCTCGGAAAAAGCCTACGCTTACAAAGCGAAGATGGAGGTGCTGAATCGCCAAGGTCAGCGATACGGACAAACTTCGTCGCAACCTGCGACAAAGTGGGATGCCGCCACCGAGATCGGCAAGGCAACCAACGAGAGCCGTGACCAAGTATTCCGATATATCCGCTTGACTAATCTCATCAAGCCTCTGATGGATATTGTGGATAGCGGACGAATTGCATTCACCCCCGCCGTGGAGCTTTCCTATCTGCCGCACGAATTGCAGGACAAGGTCGTGGAGATCTTTGAGAGAGACGAAGCCACGCCGTCCTACGCGCAGACGGTGAGATTCAGAAGACTTCACAGCGAGGGAAAGCTGACGGCAGATACCATTGAGGATATTATGGCAAAGCCGAAAGCCAATCAAAAAGAGACGGTCAAATTCAGCTACGAGAGGATCGCCCGCTTCTTTCCACCCAATTATAGCACCAAACAGATGGAAGATGCAATTGTGCGGATTCTTGAAGAGCGCAAACGAGAGGTATCTCGTCGCCGTGACGATACAGAAAGGGGTTGATCTATTGGGAAAGATAAACAGATGGAAATGGTTTTTGTGTAGGGCACGTTTTTGCCTTGACAACAAGGTGGGAGGCTACCGCTGTCGCTCCCAAGTTCCCGAGCACGAGATCTTGAAAATCGTGCGTATGTATGCGCCGATCATCACCGAGTTTTTCGACAATGAAGAAGAAATGGCGAAGTTCCAAAAGTGGAGAGAGGAATATGATGAACAGGAACGATTAGCGAAGGAGGAGAAAGCAAAGAAGAAAGCGGGCGCGGCTAATGTTGCGTAATGTAGAAAGCCTCGGCAGGGAGTTTTCTTGCCGAGGTTATTTCTTATTTATATCCGCTTCAGTTTCCTCCGGGACCGTCTCTGCGTTCACAAGTGTCGGGAACCTCGATCTTACCCTTGATATCTCCGGGCTTAGTAAGAGGCTTTTTATCTTTAGGCTCTTGTTCTTTTTTCGTATCTTTATTTTCAGACATATTAATCACTCCTTTCCTCTATTTAGTGTTCGCAAATTCAAATCAATTCATTCAAGTCGTTGGTTGGCGGTAGGCAGCTTTGACCTCGGCAGACGTAATAAGTGGTCTTGCCGTTTTTGAGCGGATATTCTTTTGTGGGGGCATCTAAAAAAATGACGATCGCATCAGGTGGAAATGCAAGAGGCAAGCCTCTGTTGTCTGTATGTTGATCGGAAACGACCGTTACTTTCATTGGCGGCTTGTCGTGCTCCAAAAGCACTCTCAAAAACATAGCGTGGTTTGTGGGATATTGTGCTGCGCTTTGCGCGAGAAAATCAAGCTGCCGTTCCGCTTCGATTTTGTATTTCTCCTCGTCTGTAATAAGAGACAGGCGAACAAGATTATACGCCATCAGCG
This sequence comes from Eubacteriales bacterium, assembly GCA_045544735.1. Lineage (GTDB taxonomy): Bacteria > Bacillota > Clostridia > Oscillospirales > CAG-272 > CAG-390. The sequence continues at coordinate 2,652 of JAZPZM010000111.1, read as the reverse complement.
AATTACCGCTTGGGATCGCGCCGTCGTAGGTTTCTTTTGGACGCAAAATCAGCTCCTCGTGATCTTTGCCATACAGATAAAATCCGCCCGTATTATCTCCGAAATCCGATATGACCTTATCGCATAAGCGCTTTGCCCTATTCAAATGTTCACTATCCAAAGTGGCGCGATACAGCGAAAGTTGGGCAAAAACATACGCGGAGTAATCATCGATAAAGCCTTTTACGCCCCGTTTTTTCATATAAAAGCTGACATAGAGCGCATCACCATCACACAGACATTTCTGCATAAAGCTATCTGAGTTTTGTGCGGCAGAAAGATATATTTCCTTCCCGCTGACAAGATACAGCTCACACATAGCGGCGATCATCAGGCTGTTCCACGACGTTAAGATCTTTTCGTCGCGGTGAAGTGAATATCGCTTTTTTCGGTAATCATAAAGCATGGGAAGAAAAGATTCAAAGCTGTTATTGGAAGGATCGCTTTTTAAGAGATTCGGGATATTCTTGCCCTCAAAATTGCCTGCGTCCGTTATATCAAAATGACGGTTGAAGCGCGTTCCGTCCTCTGTGCCAAGAATCTTTGTGATCTCGTCGGGCGTAAACAGATAATATTTTCCTTCTTCACCCTCGATGTCGGCGTCCTGCGAGCTGTAAAATCCGCCTTCGGGGGAGGTCATTTCAAGGAGAATATAGCTTGCCGTTTTTTCTGCGATCTCAAGATATAATGCCTTTTTTGTTACCGTGTACGCCTTACAATAGGCGAGTATCAGGAGCGCGTTGTCGTACAGCATTTTCTCGAAATGCGGAGCAAGAAACTTTTTGTCGGTGGAATAGCGGCAGAATCCAAATCCGATGTGATCGAACATTCCACCGCGATACATCTGCAAGAGGGTTTGCTCCGCCATGTTCAGACACGAGGCTGTTTTGTAACGCTCGTAGTAATCGAGCAAAAAGAGCAGATTGTGCGGTGTCGGAAACTTCGGCGCTCGTCCGAATCCGCCGTGTTTTGCGTCATAGATGCGCTCATATTGCGACACTGCCAAGTGTGTTAGATCAATATCCGCTATATCCGACACGCTCTCCGAGCTGTTCAGATGCTCAATAATTTTCTCCGAATCCCTCAAGAGCATATCGCGGTCGGATACCCATTTTTCGTGTATGGCGAGCAGTAGCTCCCGAAAGCCTATCATACCGCCCCGTGAGGTTTTGGGAAAATAAGTTCCAGCGAAAAACGGCTTCTGATCTGCCGTCATAAAGATGCTGGTGGGCCAACCGCCGCTTCCCGTGAAGGCTTGACAGACCGCCATATAGACACTGTCAATGTCGGGACGCTCCTCTTTATCAACCTTGATGGATATAAAATATTTATTCAAAATCTCGGCCATTTCTTCGTCCTCAAAGCTCTCGTGAGCAAGCACGTGACACCAATGGCACGCACTGTATCCGATACTTAAAAATATGGGCTTGTCCTCCCTTGCCGCGAGTTCAAACGCCTCGTCGCACCAAGGATACCACTCCACGGGATTATCCTTGTGTTGAAGTAAATAGGGGCTTGTTTCCTTTGCCAATCGATTGCTCATATCTTCACCTCCGTTATCTCTTTTATTTTCGGCATTTCCGAAGTGATCTATACGAGATTTTGACAGGTATGTAAGACCCGAAAATCACAAATACTATTCATATCACAAATCGGAGGTAAAAAGATGACGAAAGACGAAATGCCGGTTGGCTTTGCTATGGCGCTTGCGATGAATCCCGAAGCTATGCAGAAGTTCGGAACGCTCAGCGAGGAACAAAAGCAACAGATCATCGCAGGAACACACGCGGTAAAAAGCAGAGATGAGATGCGTCACTACGTGGATTCTCTGGTAAACGGCAAGTGATGAGTATGGATTCTATTTGGGAAGATACTGCAAAGCGTGTGCATTTTGATGCTTTGAGTAGCAATAAAAACACCGACATTTTGATCATCGGAGGCGGGATCACGGGGATTTTATGCGCCTATAAGCTAAAAAATGCGGGCGTGGATTGTATACTGGTCGAGGCGAATGAGATCAGCGGTGGTATCACAAAAAACACCACGGCGAAGATCACTTTGGGGCACGGTTTGATCTACGACAAAATGATCAAACGCTTTGGTGAGGATAAAACACGCCTTTACATTGACGCACAAAACAAAGCAATCAAAGAATATGCTCGGCTTTGTGAAAAGATCGATTGCGACTATGAAACGCGGGATAACTACGTATATTCTATGGGTGACCGCAAGAAGATTGAAAAAGAGGTCGCCGCCTTGGGGCGTCTCGGTATGAAGGCCGAGTCCTTGGATGCCTGCGAGCTTCCGTTTACGGTCGCAGGGGCGGTGCGCGTGAGAGATCAAGCGCAGTTCCACCCGTTGAATTTTCTCTATACAATTGCAAAAGATCTGCCAATCTACGAGCATACTAAAGTCGTGGAACTGATGCCGCACAAGGCAATCACCAATCACGGTGAAATCACCTACAAAAAACTGATTATTGCAACTCATTTTCCGATGCTCAATAAACATGGCTTGTACTATCTCAAACTCTATCAGCATCGTTCCTACGTTCTTGCACTCAAAAACGCCAAAAAAGTAGAAGGAATGTATGTGGATGAATCGGACACGGGA
>JAZPZM010000110.1:0-7397 GCA_045544735.1 Eubacteriales bacterium | reverse complement strand
GCATAGGTCCTATAACCGCAGCAGCACTCATTCCTGCGAACCCTGTTCCAATACCTGCGCCCGCACCTGCGATAAAGCACACCAGTATTTTGATTAAAATATCTCCCATAATGTATCCTCAATAAATTTTGTTTTAATGGATTATTTACAATATAAAAATTAAGGACCGCAATTCGCGCATAATGCGGCGTGTGCCAAAACAAGCAGGTGCGCGAACCATATCCAAATTGCAAGCAATTCAATTTATTTTTGACAAGCCAATTATACCACAAAGTGCCAACAAGCGCAACTGTTTTCATATAAGAAAGAGACGTTCATGTCATGAATATGTGCGCATGAAGCAGATTTAGAAAATAGCGATGTGTTTACCACCGCCAACATCTACAGCCACCTCGATGACGTAACCAAGGCAGAAACAGGCGCCGCGATGAGTAAAGCACTGGGGTGAAAGGAGCATAAGGAGAGGGCTGACCGCACGGTCAGCCCTTTGTACTATTCGATAAATTTGAATTTATCTGTCTATTGCTTGGATAATGTATGCTACATTTTCCTCAATCGGTTTTGTTCCATCAACTCTAATGATTGGGCAGTTTAGTCCGTGTAACCAATTTTCGATATAGTCTTCCTGCCTGGAATCCACCATTTTGAAGAACGCTTCTTCTTGATTATGCAAATCTCCACCCATCAGCATTCTGCTTCCAAATTTCTGAAAAGAGCGGTTCCGCACTCTCTGTGAGCGGATTTTCCTGGGAACTTCAATCACAACAACATAGTTGTACATTGGGATAATATCTTTTCCGTAATCACCTTTAACCGCAGAAAAAACAAAATCAGGGTGTTTGCTAACTTCTTCCATAAGAAGTCTTTCAACCTCTATTCGTGATTTTGCGTTCGTGTACGGCTCATCCGTATCAGTTCTGGAAAAGTACAAATTCTCATTGTCAATAAAGTGGAAACCAATTTTTTCAGCCAATGCTTTACCGAGAGTGCTTTTTCCACATCCGTTCAATCCGCATATTTGAATACCTATTCCCATGCAATTTCCTCGTCTACAAATTCATATTTATCGAACTGTTTATAGTGTAAAATTAAGACCGCAATTCGTGAGAACTGCGGTCTGATTTGGCGGAGCGGGTGGGATTCAGAACCCGCAGTTCGCGCATAATGCGGCGGTGTGCCAAAACAAGCAGGTGCGCGAACCATATCCAAATTGCAAGCAATTTGGAGGGGTTCTTCACCGCATAACTCAACGATAAAAACTAAACGCACCACAAGGGTGCGTTCAGCTTTTATGGCGGAGCGGGTGGGATTCGAACCCACGTGCGGTTGCCCGCAAACTGATTTCGAGTCAGCCCCGTTATGACCTCTTCGATACCGCTCCATAAATATGATGCAACAGCGTGCATCATATTTATGGAGATCGAAAAGAAGAGGCTCGGCGAGCTTGCTCGACGAATCCTCTTCGCATACCCAGCCCGAAGCTCGACAAGCTCGCTTGTCAGGCGCAGGGCGTGGGAATCTTCGCCAAAGGCGAAATACCGCTCCGTGATGCATACTGTACATATTTGGTTGTTTTGAATTTTGCACGGCTTTTGCAAGGCCGATGGTAAAATGCGTTCACTCAAAATTCAAGAAAAATGAAGCATTTGCGAGATAATCGGAGGAAAAACGAGCTTTCGCAAGTTGCAGAGTGATAAGCTCGGCTACCTTTCGAGTCAGCCCCGTTATGACCACTTCGATATCTCTCCGTATTCGATTGTGTTTGAATTTTGCACGGCTTTTGCAAGGCCGATAGTGAAATGCATTCATCCAAAATTCAAGAAAAATGAAGCATTTGCGAGATAATCGGAGGAAAAACGAGCTTTCGCAAGTTGCAGAGTGATAAGCTCGGCTACCTTTCGAGCGACCTGCGCGCGAGGGCAGGGGGCGTTCTTTTTCCAACGAGCAATATTATATCACAACAAAACCGATTTTGCAATAGAAAAATTCAAAAATATCAAAAAATACGAAAACTTTTCTAAACTTTTCTAAAAAGTGGCTGTCTCAGTTAGATGCAGAAGTCGCGATTTTGCCGTCGTCGGCGTACGAGGGTACGCCAGAGGGCAAAAGCGCGGCTAAAAAATACGTATAAAAAATCGAAATCCGTGAGGATTTCTACCTAAAAGACCGCTTTCTTCATCCTTTGGGACGAAAAAAACGGTCTTTTTTTCTTTACTTATTTTTGTATTTTTGTTCTGCGCTAAATGGGACGGCCCCTTTGGTATGTATTTTTACGACGTCGGGAAAAATCTGCGCAGGCTGTCAGCCACGGCGTTTATGGGCATGGTCTGAAGAATGACCTTGCCGGGGCCCTTAACGATGGTGTTAAAAAGTCCCTCGCCGCCGAACAGCGCGTTCTTCGCGCCGGGAACGGAAACGATGTCCATAGAGCAGGTAGCGTCCATAGCGGCAAGATAGCCCGTGTCTACGATAATGGACTGACCTGCGGCAAGCTCGTACTCGCACGCGTGACCGTCGATCTCAATGAATGCGATTCCGTTGCCCGAAAGCCTCTGCATGATAAAGCCTTCGCCGCCGAAAAGTCCCGCGCCGAGCTTTTTGCGGAAATGCACCGAAAGCTCAACGCCCGATTCTGCGGCAAGGAAGCCGCTCTTCTGCACGATAAGCTCGTGGCCCGGTTCGATCTTTATGGCGCGTATTGAGCCCGGGAAGCTCGACGCAAACGCGATCTGTCCTATGCCGCCGACGGCGGTATACTTGTTCTGAAAAATAGCCTCACCTGCAAACATTCTTCCGAGAGCCTTGCCAAAGCCGCCGTTTGAGGTGGTTTCCATTTTCATATTAGGGCTCATCCAGCTCATACTGCCTTTTTCCGTGATGACGCTCTCGCCGCCCTCAAGCTCACAAATAACGGCGGGGAGGGTGTTTCCTACTATGTTGTATTTCATTTGTCTTTTCTCCTTAATTAGTCTTCGTGTTCAATATCGGCGGCATCAACAAATTCGCGCACGGCAACTCTGCGCTCGTTTCTCGCCTTTTCTACAAGGTCGGAAAGCATTTCCTTTGTCGCGCGCGAGTTTTTGATATGCTTTATATCAAATTCGGGCGTTGATTTATCTCCCGAGCAGCAGTGAATAGTGCCAAGCCCGAATATGCGCTCGTAAAACGAGCGCTTTAAGGTAACGTCTGTGATCCTGTAAAGGCGTATCTCCTCCTCGGTGCGACTCAAAAAGCCAATGTCAAGGAGAACCTTTTCGTCGGTTATGAAATATCTCGTGAATGACCACGGAAGGCCGAAAACGGTACGCTTGCGATCCTGCCAAATCACTCCGCTAACGTTGCTTTTCATAATTTACCTCCTGTAAAAGCACTAAATTTAGTTGTGCTAATTAATTATACCATATAAACCGTATTATTGCAAGAAGTTTTTGTAATTTATGGCGAAGTTTTTGTAAATTATGGCAATAACCTCTTGCCTTATTGGTCATTTCGTGGTATAATTGTTCATATTTTGATCGTTCCGCCCGTGTATTTATACCGCTGCAGTATGTCGATAATACTATCGAATACGGTAGGGAGGTGTAATATGCACTCAAAGGAAAAGCTGCGCGATTTTTTCGTCGGGCTCGGCGTTGGGCTTTTGTTTTTCGGCTGTACGATCATATTCGTTCTGAATTCCTGACGGAGGTGTGCGGTGCGACTTGACAGATTTCTTTCGGAATCGGGTGTAGCTACCAGAAGCGAGGCTTCACGTGCCGCAAGACGCGGAGAGATCACGGTGAACGGCCGTATCGTTCGTTCTGCGGCGGTAAGCATCCGAGAGGACGAGGATCGCGTGTGCTTTCGCGGAGAGGCGGTAGCTTACCGCAAAAACGTGTTCGTGATGCTCAATAAGCCCGAGGGCTACGTCAGCGCGACCGAGGACAAAAACGCCCCCGTCGTCACGGAGCTTCTTGACGAGCGTGACGCAAAAAGGGTCTTCCCGTGCGGTAGACTTGACAAATACACGCTCGGTCTTATGCTGTTTACCGACGACGGTGAGCTGTCGCACCGCCTTTTGTCGCCCGCGCGCCACGTCGCGAAAAAATACTACTATCGCATTGCCGCGCCGCTGACGGCTGACGATGCCGAAAGGCTCCGCACGGGCGTGTATATCGAGGGCGGGCATCTTTGCTCTGCGCACGAGCTTGAGCTGACGGGCGAGAGGGAAGGGTATATTACGCTGACCGAGGGCAGATACCACCAGATAAAGCAGATGCTTTACGCGGTGGGCAACGAAATAACTTATCTTGAACGCGTGACCTTTGGTCCGCTTACGCTGGATGCGTCGCTTGAGCGCGGCGAATGGCGATATCTTACAGACGACGAAGTGGCGGCACTTTACAGCGCCGCAGGCTTATAAATATCATAGGAGACAAACGCAAATGACCATCGAACAAATTCTTGCAGACGAGCTGAAACTTAAAGAGGAGCAGGTCGTCCGCACCGTCGAGCTTATCGACGAGGGAAACACGATCCCCTTCATTGCCAGATACCGTAAGGAGGTAACGGGCTCGCTTGACGATACCGTGCTTCGCGACCTTTACGATCGCCTTAACTATCTGCGCGGAATCGAAAAGCGCCGCGAGGAGGTAAAAAACCTTATCGCCGCACAGGATAAGCTCACCCCCGAGCTCGTTGCCGCTATCGACGCGGCGCAGACTATGACGGAGGTCGACGATATATACCGTCCCTTCCGCCCCAAGAGAAAGACTCGCGCATCCGTTGCGCGCGAAAAAGGACTTGAGCCCCTTGCCGATCTTCTCTTTGAGCAGCTTCCCGACTACGGAAAGACGCTTGACGAGCTTGCGGCAGAATATATAGATGAAGAAAAGGGCGTTGCAGACGCGGCGTCGGCTCTTGCGGGCGCACGCGATATAATCGCGGAAAATATTTCCGATAACGCATCTTGCCGCAAATCCATCCGTACGCTTACTATGGAATACGGCGTTCTGGTTTCCAAGGACGCGGGCGAGGGCGCATCGGTATACGAGCAGTATTACGATTTTTCCGAAAAGGTCAAAAAGATACTTCCGCACCGCGTCCTTGCAATAAACCGCGGCGAAAAGGAAGGCTTTTTGAAAGTCTCCCTCGAGCCCGGAAGCGAGATCGTAAAAACGTATCTTTACCGTAAATTCGTCAAGGAGGGCGATAGCCCCGCAAAAGCGCAGGTTGCCGCCGCCGTTGACGACAGCTACGATAGACTTATCGCTCCGTCGGTCGAGCGCGAGATACGCAACGACCTTACTGACAACGCATCCGAGGGCGCGATAAAGGTGTTCTCCGACAACTTGAAGCATCTTCTGATGCAGTCTCCCCTTAAGGGCAAGACCGTAATGGGCTTTGACCCCGGCTACCGCACGGGCTGTAAGCTTGCCGTAGTCGACAAAACGGGCAAGGTCATAGACACCGCGGTTATTTATCCCACCAAGCCGCAGGAGCGAATTGCCGAAAGCACGAAGATAGTAAGCGGATTTATCCGCAAGTACGGCGTTGAGGTCATTGCTATCGGTAACGGTACTGCATCCAAGGAAAGCGAGATATTCATCGCAGGTCTGCTTCGTGACGCCGGCTTCAACTGCAAATATACCATGGTCAGCGAGGCGGGTGCATCCGTGTACTCCGCATCAAAGCTCGGAGCAGAGGAGTTCCCCGATTTTGACGTAACACAGCGCTCCGCCGTGTCCATCGCGCGTCGCTTGCAGGACCCCCTTGCAGAGCTTGTTAAGATAGAACCCAAGGCTGTCGGCGTTGGTCAGTATCAGCACGATATGAAGCCCGCAAGGCTTGACGAGGCGCTTACCGGTGTAGTCGAGGACTGCGTAAACTCCGTCGGTATCGACCTTAATACCGCATCGTACTCGCTTTTGTCCTACGTTTCGGGCATAAGCAAGCCGATTGCAAAGAATATCGTCAAGTACCGCGAGGATAACGGTGAATTTGAGTCCCGCGCCGAGCTTCTTAAAGTTCCGCGCCTCGGCGCAAAGGCGTACGAGCAGTGCGCAGGATTTTTGCGCGTGGTAGGCTCTGACGAGGTGCTTGACTCCACGGGCGTTCACCCCGAATCCTACGGCGCAGCTCGCGCGCTTCTCGGTATGTTTGAGTACGACGAGAGCGAGATAAGACGCGGCGGCGTAAAGCTCCTCGGCAAAAAAGTGGCTGAAATGGGTAAATCCAAGATATGCTCCGAGCTTGGCATAGGCGAGCCTACGCTTGAGGATATAGTAAACGAGCTTGAAAAGCCCGGACGCGATATCCGCGACGATTTTGAAGCCCCCCTGCTTCGCGACGACGTGCTTGATATCAATTCTCTTAAAGAGGGAATGATACTTACGGGAACTGTCAGAAACGTTATCGACTTCGGCGCATTCGTCGATATCGGCGTGCATCAGGACGGACTTGTGCATATTTCAAGAATAAGCAATAAGTTTATAAAGCATCCCTCCGAGGTGCTTGCCGTCGGCGACGTGGTAAAGGTACAGGTGCTGTCCGTTGACGTTCAGAAGAAGCGCATTGCCCTCACTATGAAGATAAAAGAGGATGCTCAATAAGCGGCGAGGGTAATTTTAATTAACCATTGTGAACAAGATTTGAACAAAAAATACCGCAATATTGCACAAAAAAATATCGATTTGTGCAATCTATACAAAACAAAAAGCAAAATTTTGGGGAATAAACACCTATCATTTTGCTCGAAAATTTGATACAATATATGTGTTATAAAATATCCGTGCTGTGTATTGGCACGACTCGTACAATCAAGGAGGATTTGATTTAATGGCAAGCGTATCCCTTAAACACATTTATAAGAAATATCCCGGCGGTGTAACGGCCGTTTCCGACTTCAACCTTGAGATCAAGGACAAGGAGTTCCTCGTATTCGTAGGCCCTTCGGGTTGCGGTAAGAGTACCACCCTTCGTATGATCGCAGGTCTTGAGGAGATCACCGAAGGTGAGCTTTACATAGGTGACAGACTTGCAAACGACGTAGCCCCCAAGGATAGACAGATCGCGATGGTTTTCCAGAACTACGCTCTGTATCCTCATATGACCGTGTTTGAGAATATGGCATTCGGCCTTAAGCTCAACAAGACTCCCAAGGCGGAGATTAAGAGACGTGTTGAGGAAGCAGCTCGCATCCTTGACATCAAGCACCTTCTTGACAGAAAGCCCAAGGCTCTGTCCGGTGGTCAGAAGCAGCGTGTTGCGCTCGGTCGTGCTATCGTTCGTAACCCCCTCGTATTCCTTCTTGACGAGCCTCTCTCCAACCTTGACGCTAAGCTCCGTGCATCGATGAGAACCGAGCTTACCAAGCTTCACCACAACGTTGGTACTACCTTTATCTACGTTACGCACGA
>JAZPZM010000109.1:0-8479 GCA_045544735.1 Eubacteriales bacterium | reverse complement strand
GTAGCTGATGTTGAACTCCGGATATATACCTCGTTTTTCAAATTTATCAAGAAGTTCATCGGTAACGAGCTTGCCATTTGAGTAGATAGTGGTTATATGAATACCGCCTGCAAGAAGGGTATCCACTATATCGAAGAAATCTTTTCTTACCAGAGGCTCGCCGCCTGTAAGAGATACCTCACGGATACCACAGTCAACAAGCTGCCGTGCAATATCCATGACCTGATCATGGGAAAGCTGACCGTACTTTGCGTCAGGCGCTGACATATAGCAGTGCTTGCAACGGTAATTGCAGTGACCTGTGATGGACCAGTGGGCAGTACGTATGTAGCGGGCGGGATAGCATTTATATTCTTGCTCAGGAGCAATTGAATCACCGTGTTCACAAGGAATTATGATGGCGTTTTTCTCGAGCGTCGGAATCATATCACGAATTTCCTGAGGAATGAGAGGTAAAGAAAGATCAATGTTGCCGTTACAGAGCTGTAATGCCTGCATTTCTTTGGCACTGATAAAAATAGGATTGCGACGATCCTTAACTACAAGAGCATACGGTAGAAGCCGCCAGCCACGAAGCTGAATATTGTTGTTTAGCTTATAATACATTGTAACTCCTGTTTATAATAAAATCATTTATTTTCTGCAAAAAACATTGTATGCTCAAGGGATGCGAGCATTGAATCGTTGACTTATTAAGCGATCGTTTCAAAATCGAACTGCAATATGAATTGGATATACTCCATTTTCAGTATAACAGATTTCCTGCCGCTTGTCAAGATTGATCGGGAGGTGGACAGTCGAAGCAGAACGGGAGGTGGACAGTCGAAGCAGAACGCAAAAATCCCCACGTTGTTTTTGGCTTTATCTTCTGTCTGCACGTAGAGTTACTTTCTTATTTCTTGGATATGATTACACAATTCATAGCGTTAGCCATTATAATTCAAATTATTCACGAAAAGTTACTTGATATTGTTCGGCTGACCGTATATAATATATAGTGCTATCACTTTCGGGAGGGATAACTATGTTTGAATATATGACAGTACAAGACGCGGCGAAACTGTGGGAGATTTCCGAACGCCGCATACAGAAACTTTGCGAAGAAAAACGTATTGACGGCGTGGTGCGATTGAGCCGTGTGTGGCTTATTCCTAAAGACGCAAAAAAGCCATCAGACGGCAGACTAAAAAGCAAATTATAGTTTTTGACTCACAATATTATAAACGAAATATTGAAAATACGTCTATTTTCCCGTTTTGCGAGACAAAATCTCGCTTTACGGTCTTTATTTCTCTGTCTCTACACGGTAGAATTAAAGCGTCAATAGACAACAAGATTTAATGTTCTATAACTTTATGGAGGCTTATATGGAAAAGAAAACAATCGGTGCATTTATTGCCGCTTTACGAAAAGCGAATGGTATGACACAACAAGAGTTGGCTGACAGACTTAACGTATCAAATAAGGCTGTTAGCCGTTGGGAGCGAGACGAGTGTGCTCCTGATCTTAAATTGATCCCCGCGCTTGCTGAAATTTTTGGCGTTACTTGTGATGAACTTCTAAAAGGAGAGCGAATTTTTATAGAACATAATCAAGAAAAAACCGAACCTAAAGTAGAGAAACAGTTAAAAGCTCTTATCAATCGTTCTATTTCAAGTTTCAAAACATTGCTATGGATTTCTTTAGCTCTTTCTGTTGTTGGGCTTGTCTGTATGTTTGGTATATCATACGGCTTTTATCGTCCGATTATCGGCTTTGCGGTAATGATGCTCTTTGAAGCGGCGGCGTTTGTTCTTGCTATTATCGGAGTAAATAAAATGAAAGAAGCTAAGAAAGAAAATGAATTGTTTGATAATGCTGATTCGTCCTTGATAAGCAATTACAATAGGGTTCTTGGTAATTTTTCATACATTGCTTATTTTGCAATAGTCTCGGTTATATCCCTTTCTCTCCCGTTCATTTTCTTTCTGTCTGACTATATAAACAGCGTTTTAACATTTGAAAGTTATTTTAAGTTTTTCAGTATCATTATCCTTGCGCTTATTCTTGTGTTTTTTGCACTCAAAGATATATATTGCGCTTGGATAACAGAACAGCCTTATAGTCAAACAATTAAAAACAAAAATCCGAAAATCCGAACAATGAATGCTTTACAGCTTGTGGCTGTTGCGTTTGCAAGTATTCTATATGTACTCTGTCCGTATTTTGAAAGTCCCAATGTCGGTTGGATAACGGATGTGTTCTATTTGGGTGCGTTGCTGTTTAATTTTGCAAATATCGTTTTCTTTATCGTATATTTGCTAAAATTCAAGGCAGACAGAAAAGATCTAATATTGCCTGGCATACGAAATATTTTGCTGATTATTCCCACCATTTTTGTTCAGCGATCTCACTATGTATCATTTGGTTATATCGGAGAAAATATAAGCGGAAGTACGGCGGGACTTGAAAATATCAAATATGAAAGATACGATACCTGGAATGTAGAAGATATTTGGTTTGCTCTCGGTTTGGCACTATCCATATTTGTTATATTCAAGCTGATTGAAACTATCAAAAGCAAAAATTAAAATAAGCCGCCGATCAATCGACGGCTACCACAAGGAAGGCGGTACCTTATCGGGTGCCGCCTTTTGTGCCCCCATCAAAAGCCTCGAAACAAATAAACACCGAGCCGTCAAACGAATAGACCTGCTTTAGCGCATTTCCCTGCACCGCCTCATCGTCCGCAAGCGCGGGAGCATCGTGGAAGGGGTAGGCGTATTCCGCATCCGATATGGGGGAGCTTGGCATTAAGATGCGTTTGGAATTCAAGCCGTCCTCGCCGTATTTTGACGAAATATAAAGGTATAGCACGCTCAAAAGCAGGGGGCAGATGCTCATACCGTCTGCTATATAGTGGCTCACGTGCAAAAATATTCTTCTGCCTTCGCATCCGAAAGCCAGCAGATGTCCGCCGCTTTCCTTCGTGCCAAGCACGACACAGCGGTCGTCCTTGAATACGGGGACGGGAGCTTCGTTGAATTGCAGTTCTATGTTCTCACCGTTTTTTGCGGAGAAACGCAAAAATAAGGGTAACGCTTCATCGCGGAAGTGACCGCTTCGATAAGGCGGGCGTGCTCAACTTCATCGCGCATGGTGACGACAAGCTTAAAGGCGCTTCAAAAGCCCTCGTTCGCGCCGTATAAAAGGGGATTGGGTCTGAAATTCATAAAATTATATCTCCCGATTTTTTAATACGCTATATTATACCACACGTCACACTCACTTTTCAAGATAATATAAATAGTCGTTATAGGTGAAACTATCATTACTTTGCGGAGTGTATTCGTTGCAACTGTCCGCAACGTTTTTTGTTCTGTCAAATATCTTGCTGTTTTCTCGATCGTCAAACAAATTGCACATATCTTCTTTTGAATTAACAGTCAACCCTTTTGTGCAAAAAAGTTCATTCGGCTCGTTTCCGTAGGGGCACATATTCCCATGTTGACAAGTCATACAGCATTTCAGTAAGACACCGTCGGGCAACTGCTTTTGCACTTTGGCAAAAGCGTCTTCCCATAAATAATTTTTACCCTGTCCCCAAAGTTGTTCGCCGTTATATTTTACTCCAACGCTTACGGTGGGGGCTTTTTCGAGTTTGCCTTGATAGTACGTATCTTCTTCGTGATAAACAATGTGTATTTCTGTTTCTACTTCGCCTGTGGGCGTAAGCAAATAGCCCTTATAAATATATTGTTTATGCAACTCGTACCACGCTTTTTTGAGATATTCATCCCACTCAATTACAACGTCCTCAAAAGAAACGGTCGCAAAAAAGGGGTTAGGCGCGGTAGCGCTGAAGCTGATTTTGGTTCTGATTTTCTGCTTGCAGATATCGACACAGTTAAATGAAAAACTTTTTTCAGCCTTTTCGAAAAAATATGACTCGGCTTCTTTTCCTTTAAAAACGGTGCGAGGCTCGTTTGTATACCATTTTCCATCATCATCTATTTGATAAGTCCGCATTGGTTCAAAGGAAAGAACCTTGAATTTTGAGAAGGTGATTTTAGCAAAATCTATTTCCATATCGTCATCGTATGGATTTTCATTTGTATTTTTATGGATATTAAGATGCTTTGCGGAGAGTGTAAGTTCGTTGTTATCAAAACTCATAAAAGAAACTTCCGCATCGTGAAATTCAAATAGATCCAAATTGTTTTCAACGCGATATTTCATTCTTCTTTCCTTCTTTTCTTTGATTTACCGATTACATTATATCAAAATTATGTTCCAATTGCAATACGTTTTATCTCAAGTTCGCCCCAAAGCGCGACACAAGCCGCGCCGAAGCAAAAAGAAAACCAACCCAAAGGGTTGGTTTTCTTTTTAGTAAGAGCTGACGAAAAAGATGCAAACAGAAAAATCGCCTACGCGGATTTTATTTGTCCTTTTTATAACTTACCATTCGGTTGGAACGTTATCCATATAATGCCAATATCTATATTTGCTTTGCTCAGGCGGCGTTTCCGCGAAGTAGAGAATGCACTCCGAATGTTCGCTGAAAAAGCGGTCCTTGATCTCAATGGATTGGAATTCATCCATAGTGCCGCAGTAATAGATCGGCACTAAGTTGTCCGAGTATCTGAAAATATCCAATCCGATCTTGGAGATCGACGGCCCAAGCACAAGGCATTTCAGACTCTTGCATTCATTGAAGGTATAGTCGGGCAGCTCCTGCAAGCCTGCACCGATCACGGCGGATTTTAACGAGGGGCAACGGTAGAAAACGCAGGTGCCAAGCGAAGTAACGCTGTCGGGAATTTCAATTGCTTCAAGGGCGAGGCAATCCCTGAATGCGTCATCTCCAATGGTTTTAAGCGAGGTGCTGAGTTGAATGCTTTTTAGCTGCTCGCAACGCGAAAATGCCATTTTCTCAATGCTTTCCACCTTATTTTCCATCGTAACCTCTTTCAAGGACGGGCAATTATCAAAAGCGCGCTCCTCGATGGTGGTTACCGATTCGGGCAGGTGGATGGATTCAAGCCTTGTGCAATTGCTAAAGGCTGCCCTTCCGATTACCTTGATGCTGCTTGGGAGTGTAATGCTTTTTAAGGTGTGGTTTGCCTCAAATGCGGGGAACGTCAGCTTGAGCACGGGTTTTCCCTTGTGCGTTTGCGGAACGACTACGTTTTTGTCGGTTCCCAAATACGCAACGAGTGCATATCCATCCTCGTACGCCTCAAAGATAAAATCTTCTTCGTTTGATGGGGTGGGGTAGGGCTTTAGCGGTATCACTGTCTGCTCTACCAATATCTTGCCGCAAGCAGAGCAATGGCTGCCCTCGGTAAGCCCCGTTTTGCTGTAGGTGGCGGGAACTGCCGCATCGGTTACGGGTATGTGATCCTCGGTCTTGGGGATGGACTCTTCCTCGACCTCGGAGCAAGCGCTACATGTTCTGGCGCGCGTTCCTTCTTCATAGCACGTAGCATTTTTTACGGTGGTCCATTCACCGAATAAATGCTGACAATTATTAGTACTGTCACATGCGGAGAAAGAAAGCGCGCAGAGCAACAGCAAAGTTAAAATGATCCATACCGTTTTTTTCATGATCATACCTCCAAGTAAACTTATAAAATGTGCGAGAGCGAAGCTGCGCGTCGAAAAGCGCAAGCCCCGGATTGTCGCAAAACAAATATTGCCAAAATCGGTACTTTTATTATATCATAAATTTGTTAATAAATAAAGAAATATAATGAAATTAAATATATCATCAAGCCCGTGGGCTTGTATATGGCGCTTTTGCGCGTTGTATTGCAATATATGAGAAGCTGTGGTATAATAAAATCGTTGAGCTTTTTTAAAAAGGAGATAGGCCGTGGACGAACGCTATTATGTCGAAATCGAAGTGCTTGAAAAAATTGAAGAGATCCTTGATATCTTTAAGGACTATAATTTACGCATATTTTCCAAAACGGACGCAGAGTATGATTGGCTGGAAGAAGATGACTCAAAATGCATTGTTTTTGAAAATCCGTATTACGAAAGAACTTTGGAGATTGCTGTTGGGGATATGGATGAATTCACACTCTTTTTTGATAAAAGCCATGCGCACTATGCGAACTATCAACTTGATTACGATCAGCTGATAGAGAGAATAAATGGGATTTTGCAAAACCAATTCTGTGCAGGTGTTTTAACTGATAGTAACGGAAACTGGTTTGGAAGTGCTTTCTTTGATAAAGAGGATGTCAAAAAAGCACCGCAAGACACGTTTGACTTTGTTTTCAAAAAAAAGGAATTTGCAGAAAAATTGTCACGCAGTGGATATAAAGTGGAATATTGCTTTTGGAATCCTATTGACAACATCGTGATAAACGGGGAGCCGGATATGTTTTTTATTCCTTGAACGATTGAATCCTCAAACGTACAAAATCCGCCATTTCTGTCTTTGTGGGGCAAGCAAAGGCGGATTTGCCGTTTGAGATCGGCATGAGCCGAAAGTGCGGGGCAAGCCAGCCGCCGTCGCATAGTCGTCTGCCGTCGCCACTTGGCTCGGCATACTCCTTGCTCCCAGTGGTTTCGGCTTCGTAAAAACGCGTCCCCGACGCATTTTTACGAAGCCTACCCAACGAGCTACCATCTGCTCCACTCCGCGATATTAAAATTTTGGGCGGTTGCCCATTTATGCTGTGCGAACACAGCCCACCTTGCGGTGGCCGAAAAAGCTTCGGGATGCTCTCGCATCTCATCCTCGCTTTTTCGACCGCTGCGGTACTCGCGCCTTGCCTTCATCTGCCACCGGCAGCGGCAACGCGCGAGCCCCAACGAGCTACGCTCGTCGGCATAACCCGAAAGCCGCGGGGCAAGCCCGCGCCGAAGCAAAAAGAAAACCAACCCAAAGGGTTGGTTTTCTTTTTGGTTGCGGAGAGGGGACTTGATCCTCCTGACCTCCGGGTTATGAGCCCGACGAGCTACCATCTGCTCCACTCCGCGATATTGATTTTTCGGGCGATTGCCCATAGTGCAAGAGCGAACACACCCCGCCACCGTCGCATAGTCGTCTGCTCTCGCCATTCGGCTCGGCATACTCCTTGCTTCGGCGGTTTCGGCTTCGTAAAAACGCGTCCCCGACGCTTTTTTACTCGCCTACCCAACGAGTACCATCTGCTCCACTCCGCGATATATCGTGCGCGTCCGCCGCGCGTACCGCACGCCGCTCGGCTCGGCTCCCTCTCTCGGCATCTCCACGATGCCCTCTCTGGTGCCGGTGACCGGGGTCGAACCGGTACGATACTTTCGTATCAACGGATTTTAAGTCCGTGGCGTCTGCCTGTTCCGCCACACCGGCAAGACAAAGAGCCACGCTTTTTGCGCACATTGATTATATCATACATCTTGCGCTTTGTCAATACCTTTGACGATTTTTTCCGCTTTTTTCATCTACATTTTTTCATTCGTGCGCTTTCACTATAAATTATAGTCGTCAAAAGCGAAAAATATTCCTATAATAAATCAAAAAAGTGAAATACCTGCGGATTTTTCGATTATGTTGCGCCGCAAATAGCATTTAATAAAACGAAAAAATGCTTTATCGGTAGTTTTTGCCGCATCATTAAGCGGCAATCGCGCTGAATATCTCGTGAAAAAGGAGCGAACAAAGGCTCCACGAAACGAACATGAGCGCAAGTCCCGCGACCGCCTGCGCCGCGAGGATCAGCTTTGCCCTGCGCGCGTTGTCGAGGTTTATCAAATATATTGCGTCGACGACGATCATCACCATCGCTGCTGCACCCGCGAAGGGAAAACGCTTCGCGTTTTCAATGAAGTTGCGGCTTTGCCGCAGTGAAGCGCGCTCCGCGCGTGAAGCACGGCTTCGCCGTATGAAGTGTTTGCCTTACGGCAAACGAAAATGAAGCTTTTTGCTTTGCAAAAAGCATTCCTATTGAGGAAATAAGTGTACTTTTAGCATATTGCTATGCGTTAAGGTGGCGGGAACGGCGCAGAGAAAACGCTTCGCGTTTTCAGTGAAATACGGCTTCGCCGTCTGAAATATTTGCCCTTTGGGCAAATATTTCACATTTCGCGAAGCGAAATATTTCCATTTCGCGAAGCGAAATATATCATCCACCGCAGGTGGATACCATTGAAAATGCGAAGCGTTTTCACCGCGCCGCTAAAATTGCTTTTTTGCAAATTACCGTTGACAAACGCCTTTGCTTCGTATATAATAATATCCGAGTTAAGGCTTGTTATAGCGTTGGGGAATTGTACTCCGAGGCTCACCGACAAGGCTTGACTTATTTTTATTCCGTTTAATATAATTGCTTTTTGCCACGCAAAAAGCTACCTTAACATTTGCCGCAAGGCAAATATTTCACATTTCGCGAAGCGAAATATTTCATCCGACGGAGTCGGATATCATCCACCGCAGGTGGATATCATTGAAAATGCGAAGCGTTTTCACCGCGCCGCTAAAATTGCTTTTTTGCAAATTACC
>JAZPZM010000108.1:0-4340 GCA_045544735.1 Eubacteriales bacterium | reverse complement strand
CGGGGCTCGCTGTCGGTCATTGAATACGCCGAAAAGGTCGGTAAGCCGTGCGAGGTCATTAAATAAAAACAAAAGTGGTTGAAGCACGGCTTCAACCACTTTTTACCTTAACGTTTGCCGTAAGGCAAATATTTCACATTTCGCGGAGCGAAATATTTCACCCACCGAAGGTGGATTTCACCCGACGAAGGCGGATTTCACTGTGAAAACACTTCGTGTTTTCACTCAGCTCTTCGTCTGTATCTCAACGAGGCGTTCGCCCGCGTATTTCTTGCGAAGCAGGGGCTTTTCGATCTTGCCCGTGGGGTTTCTCGGAACGCTTGCGAAAATGATCTTCTTGGGGCGCTTATACCTCGGCAGTCCCATACAGAACGCCTCGATATCCGCCTCGGTCGTGCTTGCACCCTCCTTCAGCTCGATTATCGCCGCGGCGATCTCGCCAAGTCGCGCGTCGGGAATACCGATAACGGCAACGTCTTTAACGTCGGCGTGCGCGCGCAAAAAGTCCTCGATCTGAACGGGGTAGAGGTTCTCGCCGCCCGTGATGATAACGTCCTTCTTGCGGTCAACAAGGTAGATAAAGCCGTCCTCGTCCTCACGCGCCATATCACCCGTGCAGAGCCACTCGCCCTTTATGGAGTCGGCGGTCGCCTCGGGGTTTTTGTAGTAGCACTTCATAACGCCCGGTCCTGCTACCCACAGCTCGCCGACGTCACCCTGCGCGACGTCCGCGCCGTGCTCGTCAACTATGCGGGTGCGCCACAGATATCCCGCCTTGCCGATCGCGCCGACCTTGTGTATGTTCTCAACGCCGAGATGTACGCAACCGGGGCCGATGGACTCGGACAGACCGTAGTTCGTGTCGTACTGATGGTGGGGGAAAACTCTGAGCCAACGCTTGATAAGGCTGGGCGGAACGGGCTGTGCGCCGATGTGCATAAGCCTCCACGACGATAGGTCGAATTTTGAAAGGTCAACGTCGCCGCGCTCGATAGCGTCAAGAATGTCCTGCGCCCACGGAACGAGAAGCCAAACTATCGACGCTTGCTCCTCGGAAACGGTACGGATTATCCATTCGGGGCTTACGCCGCGAAGCAGAACGGTGCGTCCGCCCGCAAGGAGCGAGCCGAACCAGTGCATTTTCGCGCCCGTGTGGTAAAGGGGCGGAATGCAAACGAAAACGTCCTGACGAGTCTGCGAGTGGTGCGCCTGCTCCGTGCGGCAGGAGTTTATCAGCGCGCGGTGGTTGTGCAGTATCGCCTTCGGGAAGCCCGTTGTTCCCGACGAGAAGTAGATAGCGGCATCGTCGTCCTCGGTAAGAGTTGACGCGATAGCGGGCTTTTTGCCCGATGCGGCATCCTTAAGGAAAAGGAAATCCTCTGCAAAATCGGGGCAATCGGTCATTTTTCCGACGAAAAACAGCGCCTTAAGGTCCTTCAGCTCGTCGCGTATCTCGCTGACGCGCCCGATGAATTCCTCGCCGAAAAGGAGCATTGAGGAGTCGGACAGGTCAAGGCAGTATTTTATCTCGGCGGCGGTGTAGCGGTAGTTCATCGGAACTGCGAGCGCGCCCGCCTTCAAAATGCCGAAGTAAACGGGCAGCCATTCAAGGCAGTTCATAAGGAGCAGAGCCACCTTATCGCCCTTTTTCACGCCTCGGCAAATGAGGAAATTCGCTATTCTGTTGGCGCGCGCGTCAAATTCCGCCCACGTCAGCTCACGGCGGTAACGGGGGTCGTTACCCTGCTCGATGAGGTTGTATTCCTGCCAGCGCTTGCCCTCGTCGCCACGCAGGGCGGGGTTGACCTCGACGAGCGCGGCGTCGCCGCCGTAAAGGGCGGCGTTTTTTTCAAGAAGCTCTGTAATTATCATTATGTAAATCCTTACTGTATTTTTACGGTCTGTCCCGCGGGGATCTTTACGGGGTTGTCAAAGCCCACCTCTATCCAAAGGTCAAGGCACGAGGGATTGCGCACGATGGTCTGGTCGGCGGATATCTGCAGCTGACGCAGAGCCGTTACGTAGTCGCAAATTTCGATGTTCGTAGCCACCCAAATCTCGCTGTCCGCCTCGACTGCGCGGCTTACGAGGGATTCAAAATCCGCCCACGCATCCTTTGAGCCGATGTCGCAGGAATGCGTCCACCAGTAGTAGATGCCAAGGTAGGAATTGACCTTCGAGCCGATTATGTGCTTGAGCTTCTTTTCCGCTTCGGGATCGTAGAAGCTCGTCGTGGGATGCCAGAACATAAAATCGTCGGGAACGCCGAACTTGCCCGTTGCCTTGCAGGTGCGCGCGTACTGTATGCCGCAGGTGCGAAGCACGTCTGCGACGTGCTCGTTATGTGCGCCGTTGGGGTAGGAAATGCCGCGCACGAGCGTGCCGAACATTCCTTCAAGCTGACGTCTGTCCTCAAGTATCTCGTAAACGAGATTTCCCTCGGGAACGAGGTTGAGGCTGGGATGCGTAAAGCTGTGGCAGGACACCTCGTGTCCGACGTAGAGCTTTGCGGCTTCCTCGGCGGTGAGGAGGCTCTTGCGCATGCCGAATCTGCCCGCGTTCAGGTGGAACGTACCCTTTACGCCGAGCTTGTTAAGTATTTCAACGACCTTTACGTCGGTCGTCATTCCGTCGTCAAAGCTGAGGGTGAACGCCTTGCGTCTGCCCTCGGGATAATAGCCAAGCCTTACTCTTTCGTACATTGGAATATCTCCTTTTGAGATTATTTAAGCAGTTTGAGTGCGCCCGTGGGGCAGGCGGCAACACACTTGCCGCAATCGCGGCAGACGGCGATGGTCGCGCTGTCGCGGAATTCGGGCTTGATGACCGTGCCAAATCCGCGTCCGACAAGGCCGAGAATGCCCTGTTTTGCGTCCTCGCGGCAAACGCGCACGCAGAGGTTGCAAAGTATGCACTTACCCTGATCGCGCTCGATTACCTCAAGTCGTTGCTCCTTGAAGCATTCGTGCTTTACGCCCGCAAAGCGATTTGCGTCAACGACGTAGCGGTCGGCGTACTTGATAAGTCGGCAGTCCTTGTAGTCGTGACAGCCGCATTCAAGGCATCTCTTTGCCTCGGCGCGTGCGGCTTCCTCGGAAAAGCCGAGGTTTATCTCACGAAAATCGTTTCTTCTTTCCTCGGCGGGACGCACGGGCATCTTCGCGCGGGGCATTTTTTCAAATCTATCGAAAAATTCGTCCTTGGGCTTCTTTTCGCTTACGAAAGGCGCGCGGTAGGGCAGGGGCATACCGTTGAGGTAGCCGTGGATAACAGATGCCGCCTTGTTAGCCTCGCCGATAGCGGCGATAGCGATGGAAGCGCCGCGGTTGGTAGCGTCACCAACTGCGAAAACGCCGTCAAGCGAGGTGGTAAAGTATCTCTCGTCAGCGGCAATTATGCCCTTGGCGTTAAGCTCGACCTCCTCAAAGCCCTTGACGTTGACCTTCTGACCGATGGCGCAGATAACGTTGTCAACGGGGAGTATCTCAAACTTGCCCTCAACGGGTACGGGGGAGCGTCTGCCGCTTGCGTCGGGCTCGCCAAGCTCCATTACCTGAAGCTTAAGCGCGCTTACCTTGCCGTCCTCACCGAGAATTTCGGCGGGGTTGGTCAGGAACTTGAAGGTCACGCCCTCCTCCATAGCCTCCTCAATCTCGATGTCCTCTGCGGGCATCTCGTCGCGGGTGCGGCGGTAGATAACGTAAACGTTTTCACATCCAAGTCTTACTGCGGTGCGGCACGCGTCCATAGCGGTGTTACCGCCGCCGACGATGGCAACGTTCTTGCCAAGTCCTGCGTCCTCACCGAGTGCGACCTTGCGAAGCAGCTCAATGCCGCCCATTACGCCGCCAAGCTCCTCGCCCTTGCAGCGAAGTCCCATATTGCTCCACGCACCGATGGCGATGAGGGTTGCGTCGTGCGCGGCGCGAAGCTCCGAAAAGCTTACGTCAACGCCGACCTTTACGTTGTTTTTCATAGTAACGCCGAGAGATGCGATCTCGGCAATCTCCGCGTCAAGCACAGCCTTGGGCAGACGGTATTCGGGAATGCCGTAGCGAAGCATTCCGCCCATCTTGGGCATAGCGTCGTAGATGGTTACGGCGTGTCCCTTGAGCGCAAGGTAGTACGCGGCGGTAAGTCCCGCAGGGCCGCCGCCGATTATGGCAACGCTCTTGCCCGATGCAGCGTCGGGAGTGGGGACGTAGGGGTTATTTTTCAGCACGCGGTCAGCGGCGAAATATTTAAGGTAAGCGATGGAGATGGGCTCCTCAACTCTTGCGCGGCGGCACGCGCTCTCGCAGGGGTGGGGGCAAACTCTGCCTATCGAAGCGGGCAGGGGG
>JAZPZM010000107.1:0-37147 GCA_045544735.1 Eubacteriales bacterium | reverse complement strand
CCGCTATGCGCAAGGGCGAGCCGCCTATCGGATTTGCCGAAACAAGACCAATAAGGTCGCTGATATCCTCGATATATCCGAGAGTTGATTTTTCAAGCAAGCCCTCGGCTACCTTACGGGAGATGAGAACCTCGCTCTCTGAAAGTCCGTCATTCTTACCTGCGAGGAGCTTTTTGTCCTGCGCAAGAGAAAGTCCGAGCAAAACGGCATTCGTTTCAATTCCGCTTTCCAAAAGCATATCGGTAAACGTTTCAAAGTTGCCCGCGCGGAAAACCACCTTCGAGTCACCCCTCGGTCTGCCGTAGGTCAGCCGCGCGTAATCTATCGCGCTGTCAGCCGTACCGATCGCGGAGTTAAGCCGCTCCGAAACGTCGGCACTCGGCGTATAAACGTAGAAAACGTTATGGTTGTAGGAATTCTGAACGTTGATGATATCGTCGATAGCCGTTCCGAATATCGCTCCCATAAATACGATAACCGCCGCAAACAGACACATACAAGCGGTAAGGAGCTTTTTGCCCTTTTTGCGCCCCTTGAAATTGGCAACGTAGCCGCTTTTTATCGACGATGAAAAAGTAAACAGCCTGCCAAAGCGTTTTCCGTTTACGGGAGTGAGCCTTGACATATCAATGCTGTCCACGGTGCTTTGGCTTGCCCTTTCCTCATAAACGCCCTCGCGTAGCTTGACCTCGCTCGACTCGTCGATGATATGCACCCTTTGCGTGCCTATCTGAACGTAGAGCTTGCCGCCGCTGTTGATTATCTTAAGCCTTACGGGCGTTTCGGGCGTGTCGCCGTAGAACTCCACCTCGGCGTTTTCACTCTTTAACTCGCTTCGCTCAAGCTCGCCAAGATAGATGTCGTTCTTGTCGCGCGCCGAAAAGCCGTTCGCCGCCGAATTATTCCTTACGTCAATAACGCAACCGTCCGAAAGCTCGATAACGGTGTCGCAGTAGTAATCAACGAGGTTTGCCTCGTGCGTAACGAGAAGCACGAGATGGTCCTTCGATATGGCTTTGAGAAGGTCCATTATCATAACGGTATTCGCCTCGTCAAGATTTCCCGTAGGCTCGTCGGCAAGGATTATGCGCGGATTTTTAACGATGGCGCGCGCAATAGCCACCCTTTGCTGTTGACCGCCCGACATCGTATCGGGAGTGCGCAGGCGGTATTTTGAAAGCCCCACGTTAGCAAGTGCCGCATCGACCCTTGCCGCTATCTCTTCCTTGTCGGTCATACCGCAAAGTCGGAGCGCATCGGCAACGTTTTCAAAGCAACTTTCCTGCTTGTTGAGGTTGTAATTCTGGAAAATATATCCGATATAGGCGTTTCTTACGTCGTCGGTGTTTTTTCTGATGCTCTTGCCGTCGATGGTGAGCGAGCCTGCGGCAAAGCCGTCAAGACCGCCGATAACGTTGAGAAGCGTGGTCTTACCGCATCCGCTTTTACCGAAAATGGCGACCATACCCTTGTCGGGAAGCTCAAGGCTTACGTCGTTTATGATGTGATTTTCGTTCTGCTTTCCTTTATTAAAATATTTGTGCAGATTTTTAATGCTTATCATTCTGCCGCACCTCCCTTCAGAGCCTTTTTAACACTTTCGCCAAAGAGCTTTCGTATCTGCTTATGCGTAACGCGCACGGTGATAAGTATCATTCCGATGAAGATAAGCGCGTACTGCCAAGCGTAGAGATAGGTGAAATATTCGTTGAATTTAGGCGTTGTAAATATCAGCACCGCCATCGCCGCCACCATAATAAACGCGGGAATGAGCGAAAGGAGCATTCTGACGTACATGGCAATACGGATGACCTTTACCTGAATTCCCATCGAGCGCATAATAGCCATATCGCCCTTGAACGCGCCAAGCGTGCGGCTGGTGCAAAGGTTGATAAAGAATGCGAGGAATACTATGGTAATTATCCACATAAACGCCATCATAACGCCGCCCATTATGGTGACCAACGCAAGCATGGCATCAGGCTCGTAGGTGGTGTCGGACACGACGGCGATATAGCCCTCGTCGCGCAGTCCGCCGACTGCCGCGCGAGCCGCCGCATCGTCCTCAAAGAAGAACGACACCTGCTTGTAGGACTCACGAAGCACGCTCTCCGCTATCTCGCAAAGAAGCTCGTCGCTTATAATAAGCGCGGATTGCGTATCATAGCCGAAATAGTCCGTAAACGTGGGGGCTATATTTGTAAGCTCCGCATCGGTAAACGTGCGCCCGAAGGTCTTTATATCCGAGCTGGTCATACTCATCATACCCGAATAATAATCGTATATTTCGTACATCGCCTCAAAGCTTACGCTTGTGCTGACCTTGCCGTAGCCCTCAAGGTTGTTTACGGCATTAACGTAATCCCTTGAGCTGACGTACACCTTATCAGATGGCATATCAAAGGACGGAATGAGATTTCCAAGCTCGACTCTTTGCTCAAAGCCGCCCGCCTTTACCGTAGCGTAGATGCTATTGCCGTTTTCCATATTTGCCAGATAGTGCATAGCCGTAGCCACGCGGAAGCCCTCGTCGGTGAAAAGGCACTCGGCGGTAAGGTTGTTGTCGTAATAATACTTAACTCCTACGAGCTTAAGGCTCATTGAAGCGGCAAAAACGCCCTGCACCTTCAAGGAATCCTTGCCAACTATGGGCTGAAGATGTAATGGCAGATAGAGAAATACCTCGTCCGCCGCTTCGGGATAACGCCCGACTATGCCGTCGCCGTAATCCTTGCCGTAGGTGTACGTTGCGTCCAAGTGTTTAGCTCTGTTCGCAGTAGTATCCGTGGGAGGGAGCATAACACCCTGCGTGCTTCCTGCGTCAAGCAGTATGTCAAAGCGCATACTGTCCTTTGCGCCGTATTTGTCGCTTATCGCCTTTATCTCATCATCGGTAAATACGCCGCCGCTCTGCTTGGCAACGACGAGACGCCCGTCGATATGCTCGAACATATAGTAAGGCTCGAACAGCACCGCCGCCTCGCCGCACGTTGACGTGACCGCAAATATTCCGAGAGTGCCGACTATCATAAGCAGACAAAGAAAGAGCGAAAGACGCGGCTTCGCCGTAAATATACTGCGACCGAGAGTTACGCCGTTTCTTCTGTTTTTCCTTTTTCTCGCCCTTTCCGCCTTCTTTTCGCTCCCCTTCTTTTCGGGGATAGCATCCGCGTGCGCACTCGGCACGTCGGCGGCAGGACGAAGCACGTGGTCGGACTCTACCGCGCCGTCAAATATGCGAATATGGCGCGTAGCATACTCCTCGACCTGCTCGAAATTATGCGTAACGACGATAAGGAGCTTGTCGCGCGAAACCTCGCGCAAAAGCTCTATTATCTCGCGCGAGGAAACGCTGTCAAGGTTTCCCGTAGGCTCGTCGGCAAGGATAATGGGGCTGTCCTTGGCAAGCGCACGCGCGATAACGGTCCTTTGCTTTTGACCGCCCGAAAGCTTACTTCCCTTTTGGCGAAGCTGTGCCGAAAGACCTACGCGACCTATCAGGTCAAGCGCACGGCGGCGACGCTCCCTTTTATCGTCGATGTGCATAAGCGCAAGCTCGACGTTCTGAAGCACGGTGAAGCTTTCAATAATATTATAATCCTGAAAAACGAAGGATACGTACTTTTCCCTGTACTCCTCCCATTCGGGCTGCAGATAGTGCGACGTGGGCTGCCCCTCTATAAAAAGCTCGCCCTCCTCGTATGAATCCATACCCGATATAACGTTGAGCAGCGTGGATTTACCCGAGCCCGATTTACCCGTTACGGCAACGAACTCCCCCTTGTCAAACGAGAGATTTACACCCCTTATGCCGACGGATACGTTACCGTCGGACACGTATATCTTACCAACGTCCTTTAAGGTTATCAAAGCCATATCAGCGTCATCCTTTCTCGGCTTTTTTCTAAATTATAGCATATAAATATGAACAAATCAAGGCGCGGACATTAACGTCCGCGCCTTGGCTAAATTATTAGTCTATAACTCTTTTTCTTCTCGCGAAGGTGGCAGAGAATACCAAGGACGAGAGTGCAACGATCATTACGGGAACGATCAATGCGCTATCCCCCGTATTGGTGGGAGCGTTATACACAAAGGGAGTGGTGTACTCGTAGCTGCCGTCTTCGTAAAAGACCGTAGCTACGTAAGTTCCGCTTTTAAGTCCCTTGGTGTTAAGCTTCGCCTCGGTCTGTCCCTCAAGGGACTTACCGATGGAGATCCTCTTTACGGTTGCGGTGACGGTGGGAGCAACCGCGCCCTCCTTGACCTTTACCATGATCTCGTACTCACCGTCAACGCCGATGGTGTAAACGCCGTCCTCGCTCGTAAGCCTCATACCCTTGTGGCGGTCGCAAACGACAGCCTCTTTTACGCTGTCGTTATCGCTGAACGCAACGGTAAGAACGTCGTCGCTATCAAGAGCTATTTTGAAATAGAAGGCTATATTATCACCCTTCACGGTGGGTGTCCACACGCCATCTGCGCAGGAAACGCCCTCCTCGGCAGGAACTGCATTGTCGGCGTTTACCGCTACGGTATCCTCCTCGGAATAGGTGTGCCACATAATAGCGCTGACGTCGCCCTCAACGCCGACGGTGTAATCGTTCTCTGCGGACGGCTGTGCCGTTATCGAGCCTGCCGCAAGCGCGGGAAGCGCAAGGGCGGAAAGCGCCAGACAGAGCGCTACGAATATCGTTGAAATTCTTTTGAGTGCCATATTTTTCTCCTTATTTATGCAAGAAACAAAAACACAAGCGAAAGTATCATATATATAAGAATTATCGCGCCAAGCACGACGAGCATCGGAACGAACATACGCTTTACAGCGTCGGTGTACGTCTGCCAGCGCTCGCGCGAGCTTGTTCGATAGCGGACGGGTGCTTGCTTTGGGGCGGATTTGCGCGGCTTTTTTTCGCCGAACATACCAACGCCGCCAACGCCCGACATATCCGCTACCGTACTGCCGTCGTCTATATATACGATCTTTTCCTTTTTCTTCTTCTTTCCCATTATGAATTTTCCTCAAGCAGATGGCAGGCGGCAAAATGTCCTTCGCCATACTCGCGGTATTCGGGGCAAACGTGCTTGCATATCTCCTTTGCGTAGGGGCAACGGGTATGGAAGCGACAGCCCTTGGGGGGATTTGCGGGCGACGGAATATCGCCCGTCAGCGCGATCCTCTTCATCTTTACGCTGGGGTCGGGGTTGGGTATTGCCGAAAACAGCGCCTTGGTGTAGGGGTGAAGCGGCGCTGTGAAGATGTCCTTCTTCGAGCCGAACTCGACCATCGAACCAAGGTACATAACGCCGATCTTGTCGGAAATGAACTTAACGACGGAAAGATCGTGAGAAATGAAAAGGTACGCAAGGTTCATCGACACCTGTAATTCCTTGAGCAGATTGATTATCTGCGCCTGAATGGACACGTCGAGCGCCGAAACGGGCTCGTCGCACACGACGAGCTTCGGATTTACCGAAAGCGCGCGCGCAATACATATCCTCTGACGCTGACCGCCCGAAAACTCGTGTGGGTATCTCTCGTAATAGTAGTCGCGCAAGCCGCACTTCTCCATAAGAGAAAGCACGTAGGATTTTATCTCGTTCTTGGGGACTATATTATGTACCGCAACGGGCTCGGAAAGGATTCCGCCGACGGTGCTTCGGGGCGGCAGAGACGAGTACGGGTCCTGAAAGATTATCTGCATCTTTTTTCTGTACTGGCGCATCTCGGACGATTTGAGGTCCGTGATGTCCTTGCCCTCGAAAATGATGCGTCCGCCGTTTGCGCTGTGGAGCTTGAGTATCGCTCTGCCGAGCGTGGTCTTACCACAGCCCGACTCGCCAACGATACCGAGCGTTTCGCCCGCCTTGAGCTTAAGAGAAACATCGTCGACCGCAACGAGCGAGCGCGTGACCTTGCCCGTGATGGTCTTTTTCAGCGGATATTCCTTGCGGAGATGGCGCACCTCAAGGAGCGCGTCCTCATCGTAGGGGAGCGCAAGGTCTGCCTCTATCTGCGCCTTTCTTTTGGCGATAAATTTCGCCTCCTCTTCCGCGTCATCGTAAAAGCACGGCGTAGCAAGCTTTTCATCAGCCATTGTCGCTCACCTCCTCCGAGTAAAGATGGCAAGCCACGAAATGCGTGGGGCTTACCTGCACCATTTTAGGATACTCGCCCGAGCAGCACGCACGGCACTCGTGGCATCTCTCCTTGAAATAGCAATGGTTGGGCATATTTACGGGGTTGGGTACGTTACCCGGAATATTAAAGAGCGTCTCTCCATCCGAGTCAAGCGTGGGCTTTGACTTTTGCAGTCCCTTGGTGTAGGGGTGCAGGGGGTTATGGAATATCTCGTCCGCAGTTCCGCGCTCGATGACTCTGCCCGCGTACATTACGACGACGTAATCCGCCATCTCCGCAATAACGCCGAGGTCGTGCGTGATAAGCAAAATAGAGCCGTCTATCTTCGTTTTAAGGTCGCGGAGCAGGTCAAGTATCTGCGCCTGAATGGTAACGTCAAGAGCCGTCGTCGGCTCGTCCGCGATGATGAGTCGGGGGTTGCAGATAAGCGACATAGCTATCATTACTCTCTGTCGCATACCGCCCGACAGCTCGTGCGGGAACGATTTATACACGCGCTCGGGCATTGCTATGCCGACAAGCTCAAGCATTTCGAGTGAGCGTGCCTTCGCGCTTTCCTTCGTCGCGCCCTTCGTATGAATGAACGTGACCTCGTCAAGCTGTTCACCTATGGTGAATACGGGGTTAAGGCTCGTCATAGGCTCTTGGAATATCATAGATATCTGCTTGCCGCGCAGACGGTATATCTCGCTCTGCGGCATTTTTGCGATATCGTAGACCTTGTCCTCGCCCGTTTCGTCATCGTGGAACTTAAAGCGTATCGAGCCGTCGCATATCTGTCCCTGCGGACCTTGGATAAGGCGCATTACCGACATACTCGTAACGCTCTTGCCGCATCCCGACTCGCCGACGATACCGACCGTGGCGTTCTTCGGAACCTCGTAGGAAACGCCGTTTACAGCCTTTACAACGCCCTGCTCGGTGAAAAAGTAGGTGTGCAGACCGTCTATCTCAAGGATGTTCGCGTCGTCCTTCATCTTTGTGATGAACTCCGACTCGTCAGCCTTGCGGTTCTTATACGCCTCAAGCCTTTTTATCTCCTTGGCGTTCGCCTTGGCGATAGCGCGTATCTCTCTACCCGAAAGGTAGCCTTTATTTTTCTTTTCCGCCATTTCTTACCTCCTTGACTTCGGGTCAAGAGCATCACGCAAGCCGTCACCGACAAAGTTGAAGCCCAAAACGGCGATAACGATGCAGACACCTGCGGGCACCCACACGTTGAGGTGGTGTTGCAGGATATCCTGATTCGTGGAAATAATGTTTATCATAGTTCCCCACGCGGCGTAAGGTGCTTTAACGCCGAGGTTAAGGTACGAAAGCGTTGCCTCGTAAAGTATCATACTGCCAAGACTCAGGCTCATCTGCACGATGAGCTGGGGCATTACGTTGGGGATGAGGTGCTTGAATATCTTGCGGCTTGCCGAATATCCCATTGCCTCGGCGGCGACCATATACTCCTGCTCGCGCAGAGAAAGTATCTGTCCGCGGACAAGGCGTGCCGTTCCGGGCCACGATATGAGCGAGAGGAACGCCATAAGCAGATATATTCGGTATTCCGCGGGAACGCCGTATTCGGGCGCGTCAAGCGCGGTACTGATGATAAGAAGGATCGGTATACCCGGCAGACAGATAAGCACGTCGCACACACGCATTATCACGTTGTCGACCACTCCGCCGAAATATCCCGCAATACCGCCAAGCACTACGCCAAGGGCGGTGATGAGGAACACGGCAAGGAAGCTTACCGTCAGCGATATCCTACCGCCGTACATAAGTCTGACGAAGATATCGTAGCCCTCGTTATCCGTTCCGAGAATATGCTCGGACGAGGGGGGAGCAAGGAAATTATCCTTGAGCGATTTTTCCGTGGTCTGACGCACGGTATATTCCACGCCGTCTACGGTATAGGTAGTAACCGCCGTTGCGTACTCGGTCTTTCCGCTTTCGTCAAGCTCTATCTCGCCCCAAGCGGTATACACGAGAGGCCCTGCAAAGCTGAAAATGAAAAGTCCGATAACCATAATAAGACCGATGATACTGAGCCTTGAACGGAAAAAGCGGCGAACTACCATACGGGTAGGCGACATAAGGCGCACGTTTTTGTCAAGGGGGGCTTCGGTGTCGTGTGACTCCTCGGCTACGTTTATTTTCTTTTCTTCCATAGCGCGCCTCCTTACTCGATCTTTACGCGCGGGTCAACGACCGCGTACATAAGGTCCGCAAGCAGAATACCAAGAACGCTCAGCACCGCAAGGAACATATTATAGCCCATTATAAAGGGGATATCACCGCGGTTCATCGCGTCAAGCGCGATGTTACCGATACCGGGGAGGTCAAATACCTGCTCGGTGATGATAGCACCCGAAAACAGAGAGGGCAAAAGTCCCGCAAGCGAGGTGACAAGGGGTATAAGGGTGTTGCGGAACGCGTGCTTGTTGATAACTGCACGCTCGCGCAGACCCTTTGCGCGTGCGGTACGAATGTAATCCGAATTCATTACCTCAAGCATATTCGTTCTCGTCATTCTCATTCTCGCTCCGATGCTGAGGATGATAATGGTGAGTATCGGGATGAACATATGCTTTACGTAGTCCCAAAGCAGAGATATTCCCGTATTCGTGACCGTTGCATCCACAAGTCCCGACGGTGGGAACCACCCAAGCTTTAAGGCAAAGAAGTCCTTTAGCATATTTCCGAAGAAGAACGACGGAAGCGAAATGCCTATCATAACGAGTATGGTAACTACGTAGTCGCGGAAGCCGTACTGATGCGTAGCGGCGGTAATTCCGAGAGGGATAGCTATCATAAACTCAAATACCGTGGCGATAAGGGCGATTGCAAACGATATACCCATATGCTCGAAAATGACCTGCGCTACGGGTATACCGTAAACGAAGCTCGTTCCGAGGTCGAAGGTAAAGAGCGCGCCCAGCCACTTGAAATAGCCGCCGAGAATACCCGTGAAGCTATTGTCACCAAGTCCGTACATCTCGTACATGGCGTTCACCGTTTCCTCGCTGACGGTCGCTCCGCCCTGATTGATGGCGTTGATTTTATCCTGAATAAAATCAACGGGCATCAATCTGACAAGGAAGTATATGATCATAGAAACGCCAAGCAGTATGAGTACGGCAAAGACTAATCTTTTAATAATATACTTTAACATAAGTCACTCCGATTTTATTCGGCAAACTCGATCTCCCAGATTCTGTCCAGAGGTGAGGAGTAGGGGTTCATCTCGGACTCTGCGGGAAGGGACTCTGCTTTAATTACGTTGGAATTGAACGCATAGAGAACGCTTCTCTGGTATACGGGAAGCTCGATAGCGAGATCAAGTATCTCCTCCATAGCCTTTTCGTAAAGCTCGGTACGGACTGCCTGATCGTTGGTGGAGCGTGCCTGGTCGATAAGGTCGCTGAGGTCCTCAAGTATCTTGGTCTCCTCGGGGCTTCCGCTGGTCTTGATGTAGTTATAACCCCAAGCAAGGGTGCTTGTCGCGGTGGAATCCTTGTGGTATACCTGATAGAGATCGGGGTCAAGTGCGCTTGACCAAGCTGCTGCCCAAACCTCAAGAGAGCCCGTGTTTATCTTGGTAAGTGCCTGAGTGTCGCAAACGACGTCTACCTGCCAGCCAAGCTCGTTAAGCAGAGTTGCGGCATCTCTGAATACCTTATAGGTGGGGTGGTCCTGAAGCGACGAGCCCGCGATGGTGAAGGTGACCTTCAGCTTGCTGTCGCCTGCGCTGACTCCTGCCTCCTGCATATACTGCTCGATCTTGGAGATGGCTATATTCTTATCCCACTGACCGATTTGAGGATAGTCCTTGCCGTTGTCGGTAGCGGCAGTTCCCTGGGGATATGCCCAGCTTACCTTGGACATGGGCCAATAGATCTGCGATGCAGTACCCGCGCGGTAGTAGTCGAGTGCGAGAGAGGTGTTCATCGCGCACATAATAGCCTTACGGAGATTGATATCGTTGATCTTTGCGGCGTTAACGCCGATGTAACCGTAGCCGAGCTGATCCTCGGTGATGGTAACGTAGCCGTCCTTTGCAAGAGCCTCAAGCTTTTCGTAGTTATCGGTGGTAAGAGAGGGAGAGATGTAGTGTACGGTGCCGTTTTCAAGAGCCGCGATAGCGTTGTTGGAGCTTACGATCTGGTAACGAACCTTTTCGATCTTGGCGTTCTCAATGCTCTCGCCAACGGTGTGGAAGTTCTGATTTGCCTTGAAGTAAACGACGTTGTTGGTGTAGAAGGAGCTTTCCGAGGGAGCGTCGCTGTTGGAGCTGTCGGTAGCCTTGTATGCGCCCGCGCCCATGGGGATCTTGATGTTTCTGGTGGACTGAATAACGTCAGTCATAAAATCAAAGGAAGCGAACTCAACGCCGAACTTGTTAGCGGCGATGTCAACGCCAACCTTGCTTCCCTCGCCGTAGTAGTGCTGGGGAGCAACGGGAATTGCGAAGTTCCAGATAGCCTTGGGGTCAACGTCCTTGATGGTTATCTGAAGAACGTCGTACTCGGCGGTGTTGGTAACGGTACCGTCGGCGTTGTGTCCCGACGCTACGGTGTAGGTCTTACCGTTTACGGTAATTGCGCTTCCCGCCTTGTCGGTGTGACCGAGGGAAACGATACCCGAAATGTTCTGAACCGCGAGAGAGCCGTCGTCGGCAATATTCTCGTGAAGGATTACCTCCTTCGCCTTTGCGGTGTACTCGGTAAGTACGGTGGTTGCGGTTGCCCAATAGCTGAGGATTATGTTAAGCTCGCGCGCGATCTTGTCGTTGTAAACGTAATCAATAGCGGCTTCCTTGGTGGTGATGGTTGCGGGATAGTCCTTGGTAAGAGATTCTATCTTGGTTCTGTCGACCTTGCCGTTTGCGCCCTCTGCGTACTTGGTGGTAACGTAGCCCTCGGTATACATAAAGCGGAAGATCTCG
Source organism: Eubacteriales bacterium (assembly GCA_045544735.1). Classification (GTDB taxonomy): domain Bacteria; phylum Bacillota; class Clostridia; order Oscillospirales; family CAG-272; genus CAG-390. Next base: position 26,066 of record JAZPZM010000107.1, on the reverse strand, counting down.
TCGGTGAACTCGGTATGAGACTTATAAGGCTCGTCGGTGTAGGACTCCTGCGCGGAAACGTAGTCGTCGCCAAGCTCCTCCTTGAAGAGCTTGAGCGCGTAATCGTAGTCGGCAAGAAGGTTCTGGTTGGAAACGGTGCTTACGTCGTTGGAAATAGCGCTCTTGTAGCCGGAGCTTATGGAGTGAGCAAGGATAGCAGCCTTCATATCCTCGTAGCTGACCTCCTTGGTGGAGGAAGCCTGCATCTTGGAGTTGAAGAGGTTGATAAGCTCGTTCATTCTCGCCTGAGCGCGTGCGCTTGCCTGCGAAGCTATCATGCTGTCGCCGTCGTTAGCGCCGGAGCCTACGGTCTGGGTTCTGTACTCGGAAAGACCGAGTATCTCGGTGGAGTAAAGCGTGGACGAGCCCGTGTAAACGGGGTCAAGGTAAACGTAGAAGTTGAAAAGCACGTCCTCCATAGTAAGAGGGTGTCCGTCGGAAAAGAGGATGCCGTTCTTAAGCACGAAGGTGTAGGTGATGGTCTTGTCCGCGTTTTCGACTACGTCGTAGTCCTTAACGACGACTGCCTCACCGTCGCCGTAGGCGACCTCGACCTTTTCGTTAACGAACTTGGAGGAGAGCATACCGATCTGCGTCATGCTGACGATGGTGGAGTCGGTAGCGGAGGTTGAGAAGAAGGGGTTAAAAAGTCCGTCGAGCTGCTCGGTCATAATAACGAAGGCATCTACGTTGCCGCTTGAGCCGCCGCAGGCGGAGAGAATGGATACAGAGCCGAGGCAAAGCGCAAGACAAAGTATCAGCGAAAGGATTTTCTTTTTCATATCAGTTCTCCTTATAATTAATTATTAATTACAACGTTTACAGTATTTCCGTCCACGGTGATAACGACCTTTTCGGGTGCGTCGCCCGTAGCGGAGCAGTTTATAGCGGAGAGGTCGATTCCCTCGACGTTACCCATTCCGCAGACGAGTCCTATCGAATAGTCGCTCGTTGCGAAATACGCGCCCGAGGAGATAAGAAGCTCTCCCGATGTGACATTAACGCCGCTTATCTTCGATTGCGAGGAAACCGAGCCCGCAAGAAGTCCGAAGCTTGCGCCCGCGTTACGCGCGCCCGCCTTGATAGTAAAGCTTACGTTCTCAAAGCTTACGTCGGTGACGCTTGCCTTTTCGGTGAGATTGCCGAAAAGTCCCGCGTTAAGTCTTGAATTATCCGTTTGCGTAATTTTTATATTGCTGAACTTATGTCCGTTGCCCTCGATAGTACCGACGAAGTTGCCGTACATAAAGGACGTGGGCCATATCTCGTCCGCGAAATCGAGGTCGGCGTGGATAACGTAGTTACCCGCAACGCTCGCGTTGTCGCAGAACTGCTCGGCGGTGTATATGTGGAACCATTCGCCGTCGGCATAGTCAAGATACAGCTTCATATTGCCGCCCTCGGCAGTACCGTTATCGTAATTGATAACGCCCGTGTGCGAAAGGCTCTCGCCCTCTGCCGCATTCTTGCCCTCGGCATCGAAATACGCGGCGGTGAAGGTGCTTCCCTTCACGTCGGGGAATTTATAAAGCTCCAGCCGTCCGCTTTCGGTGCTCCATTTCGGAAGCTTTAATTGCATCGCGCCGTCGGCGGTGGGGTCAAATTCATAGCTTGAAATAAGCTCACCCGTTTTGAGTGAGTGGAAATCCACCTTAAAAAGCGGTATCCACACGGCGTAAAGCGTTAAAACAGGCTCGTCCGCCGAGTATTGCGCGCTCGCGTCGAGCGCAAGAGTATCCGTTGAGAAATCCCATTTGTTGCTATACGCTCCGTCCTCGCCGCGGCTGTACCAGCCGGCAAGGAAATATCCCTTCTTTACCGCGCTGAACGCATCGTTTCCGCGCAGGGCGTTGTCGGGAGCAAGCAGGGCTACCTTCGCCTTGCCGCTACCGTCCTTCGGAAGCTCGGCAAGGCTGTAGGAGTCCACTATCACCGAGGTGTTCGTGGTAAACGTACCGCCGTTTGCATCGTACTTGACGCTGACGGTATAGCCCTCGGCGTTATTCGTATCGTATGGGGATATCTCGTTTCCGCAAGAGGTTACGACGGCAAGGGAAAGCACAAGAAGGAGCATTCCAAGCGCCGCTTTTATCCTTTTATTCATATCCGCATCTTCTTTCTTTGGGGTGTCGGCTAAGCCGACACCCGTTTTTTATTCTTCTGTTTCTGCTTTTTCTTCGGACTTGGCATCATCCTTGCCGCCCTTCTTCTTGGGGCTGAAAACAAGAGCCAAAAGCGCGATAAGTCCTATCGACACCGCGAGTCCCGCGCCAATGAGGATGAATGTCATTACGGGGCTTACGGTCTCAACCGTCACGTCACCCGCAGGCTCGTCCTCGGTGGGTGCAAGTGCCTTTATTCTCTGCTCGGCAGAAACGAGCTTCTGGTAATTGGTAACGAGAGCTTGCTGTTCAAGCGTTGCGATCTTATCGTACGCCGCCCTTGCCGCCTCAACTATCGCCTTCTGGTCGTAGCTTACGCGCTCCGGAATAGCGTCGATAGCGGCGATAGCCGCAAGAGTTACCTTGTCGGCGGCGGCTGCACCGTCAAGCGAGATACCGAAGTACTGCGCCATAATGTACGAGCCGTAATATTCGCCGTTGGTGGGGCGTACCATAACGAGCTTGTTATCAACGTAGCCGACGTAATCCACGAAGTTTGCGCCGTAGAAAACGTTGGTATACATACCGTCGGTAACGTTCCACATAAAGTAAGGAATAAGTCCCATACTCTTTATCTGAACCTCGTTGCCCTCGTAATCGGTGTAATTACCGTAATCACCGCTTCCCGGAATGTGCGCGAAGCTCTCGTAGTAGCGAGCGTCGAACTCCTCCTCAAGAATGGGCGCGCGGTAGCTTTCAAATACTACCATCTTAAGGCTGTCGCAAAGGTAGAACGCCTTGTGTCCGATCGACGCCACGGTGTAAGGCAGAGTGACCATGCCGACCTTGCTTCCCGCAAACGCGAGCGAGGAGATGCGCACCGTGCCGACAGCTACCTTTGCATCCGCGTCGTTAATTCCCGCGTAGGTAATAAGCTCAAGTCCGCCGTTTGCGGTCTTGCAGTAGAGCGAGCCGTCGATAACGGAAACGTTATCACTTATATTATAGGTATAATTCGGAGTAACGTAGTCCTTGCCGTTGAAGGTGACCTTCTGCTCGGTGCTGAAGGGAGCAAGCACGCAAAGCGCGAAGGGATTGTCGCCAACGCTTGCGAGCTTGTCGCCAAGCGTGACCTTAAAGGGAGTTTTCTCCTCCTTGGCAAACGCGCCGCGTCCGATGCTCTCAGCACCGCTAAGGTCCGCCTCGGTAATGAGCGAGTATGCAAACGCGTAGTCGCCAAGCGTCTTTATCTTCTCCTCGCCGTCAAGGCTCGAAAGCTTGTCGCAGTACGCGAACGCGCCCTCTCCGACGGTGATACCGTCAGCGCCGAGAACGACGGATTCAAGGCGTGAGCAGTATACGAACGCAAACTTGTCGATCTCGGTAGCGGCGGGAAGCTCTACACGCTTGATGCCGCTCTCGGCAAATGCGTTCTCACCGACGAAGGTGATCTTGCCGAGGTTGATATCCTCAAGCGAGGTACAGCCCATAAACGCATAGGCAGGTACGCGCGTGATCTTGTCGCCAAGCACTACCGTAGCAAGTGCGCGGCAGTAGGAGAAGGAATGCTCGCCTATGCTCTCAGCGGAGCTGACGTCGACCGACTCAAGCGCGGGAGCGTGGTAGGTGTAGCGGATAGTACCGTTCTTCGTAACGGCGGGAATGGACATTCCGCTATCGTAGCAAACGTAGAGCACGTCGCCGGAGAAGGCGTAATCGCCAATCTTCACAGCGCGTGAAAGGTCGATGCTATTAAGAGACGTGTTGTTGTAGAACGCCATATAGCCGATATCCGCGCCCTCGCCGAGAGTAATGCTCTCGATAGAGGCGTGACCTGCAAAGGCATTCTCAAGTATCTTTGCATTCTTACCTATCGTAAGAGAGGTAAGGGGTGAGAAATACGTGTAACGGAACAGCTTTTCGCCGTCAAGAGTAAAGCTTTCGACCTTCGCGCCGAATTCCTTGCTGAAATTGAACGCGAACTTGCCGATAGTGACGTTGTCGCCAATGGTCACGCTTGCAAGCTTTTCGCACTCGCTGAATATTCCCTCGGGCAGAACCGCGCCGTCGGGAACGGTTACGGAAGCAAGATCGGTCTTTGAGAAGGCGTACTTGCCAAGCTTTGCGTCTGCCGTAAATGCAGGCAGAGCGGTAATTGCGGTATCGAAGAAGGCGTAGTCGCCGATATTCGTGAGCGTACCAAGCGTTACGCTTTCAAGTCGCTCGCAGGAAGCAAAGCCGTAATCCGAAACGTAGGTAACGCTCGGAAGCACTGCGGTCTTGAGCCTCGTGCAGTGGGAAAGTGCGCCCCTTGCCACCGTGGTGACGGCAACGCCGCCCATATCAGCCGCCGTAATGGAAGTAAGCGCGGGAGCAACCGCTACGAGCTGCTTACCGTCGGCGGAAAGGACGTAAGATGCCTTTTGCACCTTATAAGCCTTATTGCCCGCTACCACGTCGAAGGTGGCAACGGCGGTACGCCTGAACGCGTACTCACCAATGAGGTTGACCTCTGCACCGATGGTGATGGACGTGAGTGCCTCGCACTCGTAGAACATTCCCGCAGGGATTACCGCGGACCTTACCTCAAAGGAGGTAAGCGACTCACAGCCTGTGAAGGCGTATGCGCCGTATTTTACCTTATCCGCAACTATCGTAACGTCCTTAAGGCTCTTACAGCCCGCAAAAGCGTACTGTCCGACGGATTGGAGCGTTTTTGAGGTGGTAATGCCGACGAGCTTCGTGTTGCCCGCAAAGGCGTAATCGGAGATTATACATATTTCGGGAAGAACGACAGTTCCCTCAAGCGCACAGTTCTCAAAAGCGTTCTGGTTGATTATCTTAAGGTTGTTTTCGCCGCTGAAGGTGATCTTCTTAAGCGCGGTACAGTTATAAAACGCACCGTATTCAATAGCCTCCAGCGTAGAGGGAAGCACTACCTCCTCCAGCGCCGTAAGGTTTGCAAATGCGTAGGAGTTTATCTTCTTGATGCCTTCGGGAAGAATTACCTTGGTAATGGTGTTGTCACCGATAAACCAAGCCTTTGAGGTCTCGGCATCGTCAAACGCCATCTCGTCGGGCGTTTTCAGAACGTACTCGAAGTTCGAGAACGCGAAGTTGCCGATCTCGGTAAGGGAAAGTCTTGAAGGCACGTTTACCGTTCCGCCGTTACCGTAATAGTGGGTAAGGCTCGGACCCGTGGTCAGATAGGGGTCCTTGACCTCGACCGTAACGGTCTCGGAGTAATACGTGCTCTTAACGTCAAGCAGGACCTTCATCGTGACGGAGGCAAAGCCCTCCGCACGGGCGGTAATAACGCCAAACGCATCAACGCCGACTATGCTGTCGTTGCTTGACTCAAACGTGACGGTAGTATCATTCGGGAAGTATGCGTCAAGGTCATAGTTCAGGCGAACCGACTCAGACGGGAACATAGAAAGGTTGAATTTGCCCTCGAAGAAGCGGGTGTCACCCGTATCTCCTATGTCCTTATCTTCGTTGTTGACGACGTAATACGCCCTCAGCGTGTTATATCCCGTAAGTCTGAAGATATCAGCTACGGGCTTATCGTACTTGACGTAGCCCTCGTCGCCCTCGCCGCGAACGGTCAGGTTGAAGGTAACGCTCTTGTCTGTTCCCTTCACCGCCGCCTTGATGACCGTTTTACCCTCGGAAACGGCAATTATCTTGTTGTTTACCACGCGGGCAACGCTCGGACGGGACGAGGAGAACACAAGCAGCTCTGCCCACTCGCTGTCGGGGTAGATCAGCGGAGCAAGCGCGTATACCTCGTTGGGATTAAGGGTAAGTCCTTCCTCAAGTCCGTCGAAGTAGAAATCAACGTAATCGGTGGGAAGTCCTACCTCGTAGGTGGCGTAGTTGAGCGCGTAATCGTAGCAGGTAACAACGAAGGTGTTGTCGCGGTACGCGCCGTCCTTTATTTCGTAAATGTAATCGGTAAGCTCGCAGGTCACGTACGTCGTGCCGTTGCGAACGGAATAGATGGGGGTAAGATACTGCTCAAACGCCTTCATCTCGATGGAAGGATTGCCCTCCGCATCGGTAGTGTTGGTGATGTAGCCGAGATGCAACGCCATGGAATGATGGTTATCAAACACGGCAAATTTAGCGTAGAGGCGGTTCTTGCCAAGCGCCTTATCGTACTCGAAGTAGAATTCAACGTCCTCAAGCGTCGGAGCTTCAAAGTCAACTACAAGCGGGAACTCAAAAACGTTCTTTTCGTTGGTTTCAAGCGCGCCGTTGCCATAGTCGAGATATCCGACGAGGCGCACGGTGTATTCGCTGTTGTTTGCAAGATTGTAATCCTTGGTATCGAACTCTATCTCAACGTTAGCGGGATAAATAGGACCGCCGTCGCCGTAGGACTTACGAACGTCGTAATCCACGGTCTCAAACACGACCTCGCCCGTGGTATCGTCGGTAATGGTGACGACGACCTTTGCCGCGCTTCTGAGCATTCCCGCCCAAACGAAGCGGAGAGAGTGTACCGTTCCGTCCTGATTTGACAGCGCGATGTAGTCGCGGCTTGCGGATATTATCATATCCTTCGGGTCCTGCGTAAAGTAGTAAGAACCAAGATAGCTTACGTAATCGTCGGAAACGCCGCCGACGGGGCGCGTAGCGTACGCGTCGGGAAGCGTCTTATCCTCAAAGGGAATGGAATCGTCAAGCTCGTCTGCGTTAGTTTCGTAGTAATCGCGGTCGAGCATAGGAGCCTTCGTCCAATCGCCGTAGAAGGCAAGGAAAGGCACGACGAGGTCAACGCCGCCCTCTGCGGTGCAATCGAGCTTTACGAAGCCCTCGACGTACATACCGTTTGCAAAGGACTCGTCAAGATACTTCTTATCCTCGTCGGAAAGCGTTACGGTGAGCTTGACCGTTGCGCTCTTGCCGCCGTCAACGCTTATCTTCGTTCCGTCAAGCAGACCGTTTTCAACGGAGTTGATAGTAGTTATCGCGCCGCCGAGCAAGTAGCCCTGCTCGTCAATAGTGGTCTCGCCCGCAGCCGTCTTGGTGTCGCTGACACCCTCGGTCATAACTACGGTCGAAAGGTCAAACGTAAGCGTTTCGCCGCCGAAGTTGTTGATAGTAAACTTCATCTCGTAAACGCCGCTCTTCTTTGCGTCGTCGCCAAGCTCAAGCTTGGTCTTATCCATCTCCTTGCCCTCGGCGTCGTAGGTGGTAACGTACGCCTTGGTCTTTATTGCGGAGAGGAGATTTGCAAGTCCTGCGCCCTGCTTTCTTACGGCGTAGGGCAAGCCGTTTTTGTTGTATACGATATCCGCAGTAGACATCATCAGGCAGTTGACGAGTGCCGACACCTTGACGTTATCGTTTGCGATATCGGGGAAATTCTCCACGACGTACTGACGAAGGAGAATAGCAAATCCCGCAAGGTTGGGACAAGCCATCGACGTACCCGAAAGTCTGTCGTAGCCGCCGCCCGTTACTGCCGAAAGAATGTTTCCGCCGTGCGCGGTTATCTCAGGCTTGATGCCGAGGCTGGGGGTGGGTCCCCAAGAGGAGAAGTCGGACATAAACGGTCCCGACGTCTGCTCCTTGCTGATGGCAACGGTGCCGCCGCCAAGCGCCGCAAGTGCCTCACCGTCGTCCTGCGAGATGGAGCATACCGCGATCTTCGCGTCGCCGACGTTCATCTTGATATCACCCGATACGTTGTTGTAGATGATGATAGCCGCCGCGCCTTGCGCCTGCGCGATTATAGCCTTTTCCTCAAAGGTATTTGATCCGCGCCTTACAAGAGCTATCTTGCCCTTTACGTCAAGACCCGTGTAGTCCGCGCTTCGTCCGACGCCGGGGATGACCACAAACTCGATATCCTTTGCATTTTCACTGCCGAGCAGAGTTTCAACGAAGTGATTTTCCTCTGATGCGCCGTTAGTGGATTCGGTGAAGTATATGATCTTCTCGCCGTACTTGATGTAGGGAGTTTCAACGCCGTTGATGGACGCTACCGACATAGCTCCCGCGTAGGTCGAGGGAGAGCCGACCGTACCCGTGTCGGGGTTGGAGGTAAGTCCGAGGTTACCGTTAGCCTCCGAGCCGTAAGCGGAGCTGTAGCTGTTGGATGCGGCAACGATAAGGCTGATGCCCGCGTCGCGTATCTTCTGATAAACGCCGTTTACCAGCTCCTCGTCGGACTCGCGGCTGAAGCCGCAGGACGTACCGAGCGACATATTGATAACGTCAACGCCGAGTATTACGCAGTCCTCAAGCGCCGAGAGTATCCACGCGCTTCGCGCGGTGTCCATAACGTCGGAGAATATCTTCATCGAAACGAGCTGTGCGTTGGGAGCAACGCCCGTGATGGTATCGTCCTTACCCACGATAACGCCAGAAACGTGAGTTCCGTGGTTGTTGTGCGTGGAATAAGGGTCGCTGTCCTTGTCGGCATAGTCAAAGCCGAAGGGAACTTTATTGTTTATGTAAACGTCGTCAACGGTAAGTCCCGCCGCAAGTCCCGCCGCGGTGGTACTGCCGACGAGCTTTGATACCATATCGTAGGTAAGACCGAGCGTGGTGGAGGTGAAATTCGCGGGCGAGAACGCGCTGTGGTTGTAGTCAAGTCCCGTGTCAAGCACCGCCACGACCATTCCGCTTCCGTCGTAGGAAACGTCAGAGCTGTTGAATATACCCGTATCGTAAACGTTTACGGTGTTTTCAACGAGCTTGGTCTCGGCAACCTTATACTCCTCGCTGACGATGGCTCTTGCGCCCTTGGGAAGCACTCCGCAGGTGGCGGAAAAATCCCTTGCCTTTATCACGATCTCAAATCCGCTGAGAACGGCGGCGTAGGTCTCGCCCACGCTGTAGGCAACGCCCTTTTCGTCAAGAGCTGCAAGCACCTCGTTCTTCTTTTCGGAAACCGCGCCGAGCGCCTTTTCCATTCTGCCCTCTTCAAGAGTAAACTCTCCGAAGGTCTTGGACTTGTCCGTGTGAGAATAAAGCTCAAAGAGATCGTCCATATCGAGCTTTACGATTACGGAAATGTCCTGATCGTCCCTTACGTTTTCGGGAAGCTGATACATAACCGAGCTGTCAAGATAGTCCTTGTATCCCGTGTCGATAAGACCGTTCAGCCTATCGATAAAGGACGCGTCGTAGCTCGTCGCTCCGACCGAGGACGTGGAGGCTGCCCCCATAGCAATGACGAGAGCCATTGCAAAGACAAGAAGCCTTGAGAGTAACCTTGTGACCTTGCTTTTTTTCATGTTTTCCGTTCCTTTCTTTTGTCCCGCGCGAGCTTGCCGCGTTTTCGTATTCACAACAGCCGTCCGAGGCGCAGAATGTCGCCCACGCTTGCGCTGTGGGCGCACTTCTTGATTTTACATAGTCATACATTGTATATTATATCATAATATAGTAGTAATTGCAATAGCTTTTCACCCGATAAAATAAAAAGTGGCGGAAAATTCCGCCACTTTTTGATTGTTTTTTACGCCTTTTTCAGCGTGATGGTAAGCTCGGTAGCGTCACCGAAAGCAAACTCCTCCGCGTCGCAGGTATAGCCCGCGGGTACGCCGCCAAGGAACTTAACGGTGTAGGTGTCCTTTGCCTTCTTGAAAACGGCAACGCCGTCGGCGTTGGTTTTAGCGGGTGTGCAAAGACCGCCGAAGCATATCTGCACCATAACGCCCTCAACGGGTGCGCCACCCTCCTCGACTACGGTTACCTTGTACTCGGTAAGTCCGCTGTCAACGGTAGTGTCAGCAGGGGTGGTAGCCGCGGGGGTAGTTGCCGCGGGAGTGGTAGCGGCAGGGGTGGTGTCCGCGCCTTCGCCGCCGTTACAGCCTACGCAAAGCATCGCCATAAGAGCAACGAGCGCAAGCGCTATAATTCTACTTAATGCTTTCATAATATTCTCCTTCGATAAATTATCTTTACGCATAGTAGCAAAGCAGGAACATCCACGCAATTTCGTTGTTTACTGCGGGAACGCCGCCAAAGAGATATCCGACGGAGCCTGCCTCCCACCAGCCGTTATACTCGCCGACCTGCGTAATGATGTAGCGCAGATCCTCGGTAAGCGGGTAAACGCACGTGTTTGAGTCGGCGGCGGCAACGTATTCCATAAGGCACTGGTTGTAAATTTCCTTCTTGACGAACTTGCCGTTGCTATCGTAGAAATACTTGCCGAGCGCGGTCTTTTCCAGCGCATCGGAGATCGAAACGTGGGGCGCGTCAAGGCCAAGATGAACGAGCGCCACGGGGCCGTCCTTGCTTCCGATGTGGTAGAAGCCGTCCTCCTCGTTCAAAACGAGGTTATACGTTCCCGTAGGCTTGGTAATATCAACGTTTATAAGCGTTTTTCCATCGGGAAGGGTGTATTTTTGGGGTGTATGAGTACCCTCGTACACGGTCCACGGAGCATCTGCCACGGAAAGCTCGGCGTCACCCGTGCGCTCAATGCCTATCACGCACTCGTTTATCGACGCGTCGGACGCGTCAACACCGATGACGTACATTCCGCCGATATTGCCCTCGGTGACGTTAATGCTAAAGCCACCGCTTATCTTATCATCGGAAATATCCAAGCCTTGAATGAAATGAATACTGTTGCCATAAAGCCCTACGGTAGTACCCTCAACGGTGGTGGTTATAGCGTACTTTCCCGAAACGGCGGGGGTAAAGAGGAAGTAGGTCCTTCCGTTATCCGCCTTGTTAAGAGTAACGTACGTTCCGCCCACGCCGATATTGTAAGCGCGGAACTCGCCGTAAATATCCTCGTAGCTGCTGCCCATTACCGCACCTACGGTGACGGTAGCAGTAGTCACGTCCTTGGTAAGCGTGATATTCTTTTTCGCATAGCCAAGACCTGCGCCAAGCACTACATCGACGGTGTATATCTCCGCGGGTAGCTTACGCTTAGCCACACCCTTTGCGTCGGTGGTGGCGGCAAGGACCTCGCCCTGCGCCTTGAAATTGACAGTAACGCCGCTTTGCGCCTTGCCGAACGCGTCAATAACCTTTACCGAATAATCCTTCATCACCACGACCTCGCTTAAATTGGGGGCGGTAGTCGTGGGGGGTGCGGTAGTGGTAGGCGGTGCGGTAGTGGTGGGCGGAGTGGTAGTGTCGGGAACGGTCGTATCGGGCACGGTCGTATCGGGCACGGTAGTGTCGGGCACGGTAGTATCGGGCACGGTAGTATCGGGAGCTTTCAAAAACTCGTCGAAGCCGTTTGCCTGCTTCTGAACGTAATCGTCCGCGGTGTAATAAGCGAGAGCCGCCTCGAACGCCGCCGCGTTATCTATCTCACCGTACTTTATGACGCATACGACGCCGTAGCGGTCAACGATGACGGTGGTGGGGTAGCCCTTGATGTCGAAAGCGTCCTTGAGGTCGTCGCCGCAGCTCGCCATAGTAAAGCTCAAGCCGTTGGCTTCCTTAAACGCGGAAATATCCCTGTTGGTATCTCCACAGACCTTGGGGGAAAGCGCAACGAGAGCGATAGAATCCTTGAATTTCTTATAAGCTTCCTCTACAGCGGGGAATTCACGCTTGCAGGGGTCGCAGTTGGTATACCAGAAATTGATAACGAGTGCCTTCTTTTCGCCAAGAAGCTTTTTGAAGGAAAGCGTCTCGCCTTCGGGGGTAACCACCTTATAATCACGGATAACGCTTCCCTTTTCATACTTAACGCCCGTAAGGTCGGTGTTGTCGCTTATCTCCGTAGCAAGAGATATCTCCGTGCTTACCGACGAAACGGTATACACGTCGGAAACGGCGTAGCCCACGGGGACCTTGTCAAGAGAAACGTAGTACGTTCCGCCGAGCGCGGCGGTAAAGCTGACCTTGCCCTCGGAGTCCGTGGTGGCAAAGGTCATAAGGTCGGTCTTTTCGCTGTCGGCGTAAACGGCAACGCGGATACCCTCAAGCGCAAGTCCGTTTGCGGTCCTTACGACGACGGTATGCGCGGTGTCCGCGCCCGTGGTCTGGACCGTCGGGGTGGTGCTGTCGGTATTTCCCGCGCCGCCCTCGTTGCCGCCGCAGGCGGTGAGCGCGCTCACCGCAAGCGTGGCAAGGCAAAGCACGAGTGCCAAAAGCCTTAAAGTAAGTTTATTTGCTCTCATATCATCTACCCATATAATCGTAGTAGTAGCAGAGCTTCAGCCAGGAGTTTTCAACTCCCTCGAAGGTGTACTTATCCATAAGAGTCCACAGAAGCGACGCAAGCTCCTCGTTTACGGGAACACAGCCTGCCCTCTCGGGGTGGTCTGCCTCGTTAAGCATCATAGCCGCGTATTTGTTGGCAGTTGCGGTAAGGTTCTGTCCCTTGCCGTGATAAATACCGTCGTAGATCTCCTCAAGCATATACAGCTCGGCGTACTTATCGTACTCCTCGCCCCATACTACGTTGCGCAGGTGATCGTCGGTAGCCTTAACGTCGTAGTTGAACTTTCTGAGGTAAACGAGTATCTCATCGTCGGTCTCACTGCGGGAGAAGTCAAACGCGCCAAGCTCGATAAGTCCCGTAACCATAAGGGGAGTGCCAAGAACGGGGTCGTACTTGATATTACCTTCGTCATCGTAGATATAACCCGAAACGATGGGCTTGTCAAAGATAGCGGTAATGCCCGAAAAATCAGCGTATATCTTGCTTCCGTAGAGCTGATTTCCGTTTGAATCCTTACCAAGATCGTGATAGTAGTAGCCGTCAGCACCGACGATAACGTCAATACCGCCCGCGATAATATCGTATACCGCGTCGCCCGTAGCGTTCATATCGTAGGTGAACGTACCGGGGGATGCAAGGCGGAAGTGATCGTACGTCGCACCGAGGAACTCAATATCGTAGTTTATAGAGCCAACGGCGTAAATATCCCAGAACGCAATGTCGATGTAGTAGGGCTTGCCTGCCTCAAGGTAGATCACCATAGAGCAGTTGTTGCTGTCCTCGTACATTCTTTCATCATGCTCGTAGGTGAGAATGATCTCGCCGTTTTCGTTGAACATCCACGCCTCAACGGTATCGGTGCCGTCATTTATCGAGGTGATGCGATATACGCCCGACACCTCGGGAACGAACCTTGCGTACATTCCGCGGGGAAGGATAACTCTGTTGTACTCGAAAACGTTGGTAGGAACACCCTTGCCGAGCGTTGCTTCGTACGCGGAGAAGAGGGCGATACCCTTTATGGGGTCAACGAGCTGCTCGCCGTTCGTGCCGTAAGCCTCGTAGTACTTGCACGCCTTGAGCCACTCCATCTTGTCGGCGGCATCAAAGCCGACTATCTCATCGACCTTTACGAGAAGATCGTAAAGGTCGCGGTTTACGGTGCAAATGCCCGAAAGCGCGGAGTTGGATGCGTAGTTGCAGTATTTTACAAGCTCGGTGTAATAATCGTGTCCGCTAAGAACGAGATTTCCGTCGTAGCCGAGGTTATTGATAGAATTTTCCTCGGTAAAATCGGTAGTGCCGAGAAGATCAACGAGAAGGAGCGGACCGTTTACAGAGCCGACGTGATAGTAGCCGTCAGCCTCGTTGTAGAAGATTTCGGCGTAGGTATACGCAAAGCCGTCAGCGCTGGTTGCGGGATATCTGGGAATGTAGGTGGGGGTGGAGATATCGGAGGCAGAGAGAACTCTCATATCCTTGATATATACCGTATCGTCACCGCTGTTTCCGTCGCCGTCCTTGAGGTAGCAGAGCGCAAGCTCGTAAGTACCCGCCTCAACGGCAACGAAGGGACAGCATTCCTTCCACTCCTCAGGAGAGGAAACACCCGATATCTGATAAATATCCTCGCCGTCAACGATAACGTAGAGAACGTCGTTGTAAAGCTCGGAGGAAACGAGGTAATCAAAGCATACCGCCTGACCTGCCTCAAGCTTTACGTCAGCGTAAATTATAGCAAAGGAGCTTTCAACAGCCTGATTGGACGCCTTGAAGCACTGAACTCCGTTCTTCTCGGCAAGGATGAAGGGCCAAGAATATTCACTGCTATCGTCCTTGGTTTCGGGGTGGTAGGTAACGTTTATATCACCCTTGTTGAGCACCGCGCCGATATTCTCGGAGGTGTCCATAGTGTAGGTGGGCTTAACGGTGGGAACGAGCTCGCCAATGCTCTTGCAGACCATAGGTCTGTAGTTTTGCTCGGTAAAATGAGTAAACGCGCAGGTGAAGGGACGCTCGCTGGTGATAGCACCTACTTCAATAAGAGATATCATACCGTAGCGGTCGATAAATACGGAGGTGGGGTAGCCCGAAACGGCAAACACGTCGGGCATATAGGAGGGACAGCTTACCATATCGAAGGTGTAGCCGTAGCGCTCCTTAAAGCTCTTTATCTGAGCCACGCCGTCAATAGGATTGAGAGCGATGATGGCTATATCGTCCTTGTACTGCTCGTACGCCGACTGCATAAAGGGGAACTCAAGCAGACAGTTGGGGCAGTCCTCGTACCAGAAGTTGAGCATTACGAGCTTTTTCTCCTTGAGAAGCTCGGAAACGGTTATCTTATTTCCTTCGGGGTCGGTAACGGTGAAATCGTACATTATATCACCTGCCACGAGGGGCTTGGTAACCGAGGAAATGTCGCCCGCGATAAGCGTGGACGTAAGCGTGATAAGCGCGGTGTTGCCCGTAAAGGCGTACTTATCCGCGAGAACGTAGCCCTTGGGGGCTTCCGAAATGACCACGGCGTAATCCGACGAGGGTTCAAGCTGGAAGCTGACCTTTCCGTACTCGTTGGTATCGCCGAACGCCTTCATATCGGCAAGAGTTGCGTCGGCGTATACGCTGACGGTAACGCCCGAAAGTGCAAGACCGCCTGCGGTCTTTACCTCAACGTTGTAAGTAGACTTATTCTGAGTGTCGGGAGATGCGGTCGTGCCGTCTCCTGCGCCCGTCGTGGTGACAGCGCCGTCCCCGTTGCCGCCGCAAGCGGCAAGGCAGGCAATAGCCGTCAAGAGCGCGAGAAGAAGGGCGATGAGCCTTAAGCTTCTTTTCATTTTTTTCTCCTTTTTCTTGCTTTTTTAAGTTAAGCGCATTTTCTTACATTTTATATGATACCATAAAACCCGCGCATTGTCAACATTTATCTTTTGCCGCCCTTGCTTTCTTTATTTTGACGGAAAATGCAAAATTTTTTTGTTTTTTTCGCATTTATCTGCAAAGAATAAGCAAAGAAGAACTTTTTCGGAGGTAAACTTGAAAAAATGCGTTTCATTCATCCTTGCGGTGCTTCTTGCCGCAAGCCTTCCCCTTGCTTTGACGGCGTGCGGCGGCAAAAGCGAGGAAGGATACACCTATAAAAGCTATACGTCGAGCCTTGCGACGAACTGGAATCCGCACACTTGGGAGACGAACGCCGACTCGGATATAGTCGGATACCTGACCTCGCCCCTCGTCGACGTTTCCGTGCTTGACTCAAAAAAGGGAGAATACCAATGGGTATATGAGGCGGCGGAGTCGGTAAGCGACGTGACCGCCGACAACCGCGCCGACCTTGTGCGCTACGGTTGCTCGCGGACCGATGCCGACGCGGGCTACGTTTTTGAAATAAAGCTGAACGAAAGCGCAAAATGGGAAAACGGCGAGGATATAACCGCTACGGACTATATCGAGTCGATGAAGCGTCTGCTTGCGCCCGAAATGAAAAACTACCGCGCAAACCTCTACTGCACGGGCGAGAGCGCGCTTGCGGGGGCTGAGGATTATTATAACGGCAAGACCGACTTTTCATCCGTGGGACTTTACGCCACGGACGATTATACCCTGCACTACGTCACGCGCGACTATATCTCGCTCAATTACTTTCTTTCCGCGTGCGGCTCGACGTGGCTCGTATACGTTCCGCTTTACGATAGCTTAAAGCAGACCACGGGCACGCTCGTCACCACCACCTACGGCACGTCGCCCGAAACCACCGTGAGCTTTGGCGTTTACCGCCTTGATTCACTTCAGGACCAAAAGCAGATGGTACTGCTCCAAAATGAAAATTGGTACGGCTTTACCGAGGAGGACGGAAAGCTCGTTTCCTACACGCCCTTCCTCGTTGACGGCGAGCGGCGCGAGCAATACAAAACGCAAAAAATAGTGATAGACGTGCTTGACGCACCCTCGGCAAAGCAGGCGTTCCTTCGCGGCGAGCTGTCGGTGTGGACTCCGACGGCGGACGAGCTTTCCGCCTACGGCTACTCGGACAGGCTCTACCGCTCGGACACGACCTTCACTATGTCGTTTTTCTTTAACACGAACGCCGACGCGCTTCGCAAAATGGACGAAAGCCGAGGAAATAAAAACAGCATCGTCCTCTCAAACAAAGACTTTCGCAAGGCGATGAGCCTTTGCATCGACCGCCGCGAGCTCGTCGGCGCGACGGCGGGCTACAAAAGCGCGTATACGCTGATGAATTCCCTTTACTACTACGATATTTTCGACGAGGACAAGACCGACGGCATCGCTGGCTACGAAACGAATTACAGAAACAGCACAGCGGCTATGGAGGCGATATGCAGGCTCTACGGCGTAAAATACGGCGAGGGCGCAAGATACAAAACGCTTGACGAGGCGTACGCCTCGATAACGGGATACGATCTCGGTGCGGCAAGGGCGCTTATGAAAAAAGCCGCCGACGAGCTTTCGAGCGGCGGCGTTTACAAAAAGGGCGAGGAGGTGCGCGTGCGCGTGGCGTTCTCCGCAGGTGCGCTGTCGTCCGACGATAACAAGCTGATATCGCTCCTCAACAAATACCTTAACGCCGCCGCCGAGAATAGCGGCTTTGGCACGATAACGCTTGAAGCCGTCGGAAACGTCGAAAACCGCTATAGTGCCGTTCCCGGCGGCGAGTACGCCGTGGGCTACGGCGCGTGGGGCGGCGCGGCGTTCTACCCATTCCGCCATTTTGAGCTTTATATGGACCCCGACAAATACTCCGTAAACGAGGCGGCGTGCTACGACCCGAAAAAAGACGTCCTCACCCTCTCCGTCGGCGGAGAAAGCGTCGGTATGACGTGGCAGGAGTGGTCGCGCTCCATGCTCGGAAGCGGCAGATACGCCGCCGCACCCGTCAGCAAAAAGCTTGAAGTCTGCGCACGTCTTGAGGAAGCCTTCCTTTCGACCTACTACCGAATCCCGCTTTATTCAAGCACGGAAGCCACGCTGCTTTCCCACCAATGCGACTACTACACGGACGAATACAATATCATGTACGGCTTTGGCGGCTTGCGGCTTCTTTCCTACCGCTATAACGACGGCGAATGGGCAAGCGCGGTGCGCGACGGCTTGGACTACAAATAAATTTTCCAAGGAGGCATAGGCTTTGAGCAAAACCAAATATATACTGAAGCGTATTTTGCTTATGCTTCTTACGTTATTTATAATAACCACGATATGCTTTATGCTGATACGCCTTCTGCCGCGTGAGCTTCCGACGGACAAGGCGCTTGCGGCTATCGTAGCCGAGCGCGAGGAGGCGCAGGGCTTGAACAAGCCCTTGCTCGTTCAATATTTTCTCTACCTGAAAAATCTCTTTTTGCACTTCGACCTCGGCACTTCGTGGTATATCGCGCCGGGGACGCAGGTGTCGGAGCTTTTGGCAGACAGGCTTTTGCCCACCGTGCTTATAAACGTCTACTCGCTCCTTATCTCCGCGCCGCTTGGGATACTGCTCGGCGTTTTCGCGGCGATATTCAAAAACCGTGCCGCCGACCACGCCGTAAGCACGGGAATAATGCTTTTCGTCTCCGTGCCGAGCTACGTTTACGCATTTTTGCTTCAATATATCTTCTATTTCAAGCTCGGCTGGTTTCCGCAGGTGATGTACTCGCTCGCGGATGCGGGCGGCTCGTGGTTCTCGCCCCGAATGCTTCACAGCATGGTACTTCCCGTGCTTGCGCTGTCCTTTGGCGAGATAGCCTCGCTTTGCCGCTACACTCGCGCGGAGCTTGGCGAGGCACTCAGAAGCGACTATATGCTCCTTGCACGCGCCAAAGGGCTTTCGCCCTACGGCGCGACCGTGCGCCACGCGCTGAAAAATGCGATGGTGCCCATCCTTCCCATCATCGTTGCAGGCTTCGTCGGCGTGCTTGAAGGCTCGGTGATAATCGAGCAGATCTTTTCCATCCCCGGTATCGGTCAGCTCTACGTCAATTCCGTAAAGCTGCTTGACTACGACGTTTTTATGGCGGACTCGATATTCTACACCTTTATCGGTCTTAGCGCACAGATAGTTATCGACGTATGCTACGGTCTTATCGACCCGCGTATACGGATAGGAGAGAGGTAAAATGAGCTATCCCGATGTTGAGCGCTCGAAATTTGAGCGTGCGCCGCGCCCCGCGGAAGAAAACACCGCTACGCACGCGAGCGCAAGCTATTTTTCCGACGCTATGCGGCGATTTGCCAAAAACCGCGCCGCGATAACGGCGGCGGTGCTGATACTTGCCGTGGTGCTTTTCAGCTTGCTCACTCCTCTCGCCGTGGGCGGCAGAACGCCGAACTCCCTTGACGCATATTACGCCAAAAAGCCGCCCCGTCTTACTCTCGGCGGCACGCGAGCGGAGCTTACCGAGCGCGGTATAATTGCCACGCTTGCCATAGGCGCGGGCGCGTCGGCGCAAAACGGCACGTCCGTTCCCTTTTCCGAGATAAACGAGGAATACGACCCCGTAAGGGGCGAGATAAAAAGGGACGGCACAGCCTTTAGTGCGCGAATCGACCGCTACCTTGAGGTAGGATTTGTCTATATGCAGATAAGCGGCGAGGAGATGGAAGCCATACGCGCGTTTGAACGCTCAAGCGGTCGCGCCGTGCTGTATCCGCTCGTCGCGCAAAACGAGTTTTGCGCAGACGCGGCAAACGCGAACCTATGGTACAAGACCGACCGCCGCTTGAACCCCGTTAACGAGCAAGGCGAGCGCATTCCCTACTCGGACGGTATGACGCTTTCGGAAAACTATATGCGAAGCGAGGACGGCGCACCCGTATACGCCGTTTCGTCGGGCGGCGAGGGCGAGTACCGCGTGCGCGTGCTTTATTACAACTATTATATCTACAAAAACGGCTTTGCGCCGCGCTACGTGCTCGGTACTGACGCGCAAGGCTACGACCTTGCCCTGCGCCTTGCGGGCGGCATTCGCCTCTCGCTTGGGATCGCCGTTTGCGTGTCGCTTATAAACCTCTTGCTCGGCGCGGCGTACGGCGCGATATCGGGCTATTACGGCGGCGGCACGGACACGCTTATGCAAAGGCTTACGGAGATACTGTCGGGCATCCCCTTCATCGTCGTGGCAACGCTGTTCCAGATACACCTTGCAAAAAAGGTCGGGGCTATACCGAGTCTGCTTTTCGCCTTCGTGCTGACGGGGTGGATACCGACGGCGGGGCGAGTGCGCGCGCAGTTCTACCGCTACAAAAATCAGGAATACGTCCTTGCGGCGCGGACGCTCGGCGCGTCGGACGCGCGTATAATACTGCGCCACATTTTCCCAAACGCGCTTGGAACGCTCATCACCTCGTCGGTGCTGATAATCCCGTCCGTCATATTCAGCGAGAGTATGCTGTCCTTTCTCGGCATAGTGAACCTCGGCGGCGCGTCCGTCACCTCGCTCGGCACGCTTCTTTCCGAGGCGGCGGGCATATGGACGACGTATCCGCACCTGATGCTCTTCCCCGCGGCGATAATATCCGTGCTTATGATATCCTTTAACCTTTTCGGTAACGGCTTGCGCGATGCCTTTGACCCCTCGGCGCGTGAATAAGTGAGGTAAGAGATGAACGAAAATATACTTGAAATAAAAGACCTTGCCGTTTCGTTTTCCGTAGGCGGCGAAAGGCTTCACGCCCTGCGCGGCGTGAGCCTTTCCCTGCGCCACGGCGAAACGCTCGCGCTCGTCGGAGAATCGGGCTCGGGCAAGAGCGTGACCTCACGCGCCGTGCTTGGAATACTTCCAAAAAACGCCCGCGTTGACGGCGGAAGCGTGAAATTTTGCGGCAAGGAGCTTATCGGCGCTTCGGAAAAGGAGCTGTGCGCCCTGCGCGGACGGCAGATGGCAATGATATTCCAAGACCCCACCTCCGCCCTTGACCCCATAGTAAAGGTCGGACGGCAGATAAGCGAGGTCGTGCGCCTTGACAAAAGCGTGGGCGCGGCAGAAGCGCGGCGGCGTGCCGTCGCGCTGATGGGCGAGGTGGGCATTCCCGACCCCGACGAGCGATACGACCGCTACCCCTTTGAGTTTTCGGGCGGTATGCGCCAGCGCATAGTTATAGCTATAGCGCTTGCCGCCGCACCGCAACTACTCATCTGCGACGAGCCGACGACGGCGCTTGACGTGTCGGTGCAAGCAAAACTGCTCGACCTCCTTGAAAGTCTCAAAAAGGAACGCGACCTTTCAATGCTCTTTATCTCCCACGACCTCGGCGTAGTGGCGCGAGTCGCGGACAGCATAGCCGTAATGTACGCGGGAAAAATACTTGAATACGGCAGGAGCGAGGAGATATTCTACACCCCCGCGCACCCGTACACACGCGCCCTGCTCGCGTCCGTCCCCGACCCCGACGGCGACGAGCGCCCGCGAGCTATTGAGGGCACACCGCCCGATATGCGCCGCCCGCCCGCAGGCGACCCCTTTGCCGCGCGAAATCCCGACGCTATGCTGATAGATCACGAGCGTTTCCCGCCGTATTTTCAGCTCTCACCTACGCATTTTGCGGCAAGCTGGACTCTGCACCCATACGCTCCGCCCACCGAGATGCCCGAAGTGCTGAAAAGAAGAATCGAAAAAAGGAGAAGCCGATGAACGCCCCGCTCTTACGCATAAACGACCTGCGCCAAGGCTTTGGCAAGGGCAAAAGCCGCTTTTACGCCGTCGACGGCGTAAGCCTTTCGGTAAACGCGGGCGAGATCTTCGGGCTCGTCGGTGAATCGGGGTGCGGAAAGACCACTCTCGGACGAAGCGTGATAGGGCTTTACAATCCCGAGGGCGAGATTTTTTTCGACGGCAAAAGGCTGACGGAGCGGCGCGACAGCGGCGATATCCAAATGATCTTCCAAGACCCGACCTCGTCGCTCAATCCGCGAATGACGGTGGGCGAAAGCGTGGGCGAGGGGCTTGCCGTGCGGAGAACGCTTACGAAAAAGGAACTGCGCGAAAGGGTGGCGGAGGCGCTCACGCTCGTCGGTCTTTCCCCCGATTTTGCAAGCCGATATCCGCACGAATTTTCGGGCGGTCAGCGCCAGCGCATCGGCATAGCGCGCGCGATATTGACAAGCCCCAAGATGATAATTGCCGACGAGCCCGTCTCCGCCCTTGACGTGTCGGTGCAATCGCAGATAGTCGACCTGCTTGACTCCCTGCGGCAAAGGCTCGGACTTACGGTCATCTTCATCGCGCACGACCTTGCGGTAGTACGCTATTTTTGCGACAGGATAGCCGTGATGTACCGAGGAAAAATAGTCGAGACCGCGCCGTCGCGCGAGCTTTTTGAGCTTCCGATCCACCCGTACACGCGCGCCCTGCTCTCCGCCGTGCCGATTCCCGACCCACGCGCCGAAAGAGAACGGCGGCATTTCACCTACACGCCCTCGGACTTTGACGAGCCTGCAAAAATGCACAAAATAAGCCCCACGCGCGAGGTGCTATGCACCGACGCGGAAGCTGAAAAATATATTGAAGTGGTGCAAAATCACACCCAAACCGCCCAATAAACCCAAAACAACCCCATAAAAGTGGAGCAATATCCCACAAATGAAGATTTTACGCAAATTCGCATCAAAAACATTTTTTCCGCTCCTTACCGTCGGCGCGTGCGCCGCGCTGTGCCTATGGCGGCGCGGCGCTGGCGCGCCGCCCGCCCTGCTTGCATCCGACGCTCTCACCCTTGCCGCAACGCTTTTTCTGTCGATTTACGCGCTTACAAGGATAAGCCGAGGCGGCTTTTTCGACACGCTCGCCTATTCCCTCTCCCGCGCCGCGCGGCACGAAGCCTTTGACGAATACCGCGCGCGAAAAAAAGAGGAGGCTGCCCGAAAGGACAGCCCCCTGCACCTGCTTATAGCAGGTATTATTCTTCTTTTTGCCGCAATAGCGTTTACAGCCGTATTTTACAGCTCCTCGACAGACACGACGCCGGGTATCTGAGAAAGCATCGCCATAACGTTTTCGTGCGCCACCTTCTTTTTGAAGCGAATGGAGAAAACGGCGGAAAGATGCACGCCGTCGGCGGCTGTGGATTTCGTGTATTCTATCTCGGTGATGACCATATTGTGCTTCGCCATCTCCTCAACGATGAAGTCAAGGTCCTTGGCACTCCTGAACTCCATATAGATGTTCATCGAGCGCGCGTTAGCGATAACGGAATATTCAAGCTTTGAAAGAAGCACCTCGGCAACGATAACGAGGGCAACGGTCATAAGCGCACCCATATAGAAGCCCGCGCCGATAGCAAGACCGATTATAGCCGAGGTCCAAAGTCCCGCGGCGGTGGTAAGTCCCTTTACCTGACGGCGAGCGGTTACGATTATCGCGCCCGCGCCGATAAAGCCCATACCCGCAATGACCTGCGCACCGAGACGCGCGGGATCGGTTGCAAGCCCCTGCTTTACGAGAAATTGGCTGGTCAGCGTAGTAAGCGTCGCACCGATGGTGATGAGCGTGTGCGTGCGGAAGCCTGCGGGGCGGTGCTTATACTCGCGCTCGATACCAATGATACCTCCGCAAAGAACGGCAAGAAACATACGCACGCATATACCGACAATGCCTACGCCCTTGGCTATTTCAATAATTTCAGAAAAAGTCATATTTCCGCCCTCCTTTTAAGTTTCTTCAACGGATATTACGCCGTCGATAGCCGCAAGAGTCGTTATTATCTCAATATGCGGACGGCGCTGCGGCAGGCGCATCTCAATAGCTACGTTGGGGGATTGCTCCTTTACTTCCCTGACGTTAGTTACCTCCACGTCGTATATCTTTATCTTCATCTCACGCAGCTTGTCGAGCACTCTTGGCAGACACGCCGTTTCGGTGATGATGACGTTGACGTTCATATTGTACGTTCTTGAGATAAGCGCACGCTCAAGGTAGTTAAGCACGGTGATAGCCGCCATAATGGTCAAAAACGCCATTATCGCGCATTCGTAATAGCCCGCACCGATGGAAAGTCCCATACACGCGGATGCCCAAAGTCCCGCGGCGGTGGTAAGGCCCTTTACCTGCTGGCGCGTGGTGACGATTATCGTGCCCGCACCGAGAAAACCGATGCCGTTTATTACCTGCGCACCGAGGCGCGAAACGTCGGTCGTCTGTCCAAGCTCGATAAAAAGATACTGACCCGTGCACATGGCAAGAGCCGCACCGAGACATACGAGAATGTAAGTTCTAAAACCTGCGGGACGGCGCTTTCTGCCTCGCTCGATGCCTATAATACCGCCAAATATCACGGCAAGGACGAGCCTCGTCGTCACGCCCAAAGCATCCACTCCGCGAAACAGATCAAAAAAAGCTGTGATCGCTTGCATCTATCATTTCGGGGCGTTGCCCCTCTCCTTATTTAATATTATATTATTTTAGCATAAAATTTTGCATAAAGCAATAGTTTTTGTAAAAAAGACGAAAAATGAACGTTTTGCAACAATTTTTTTATAAAAAAACACGAAAAGATAAGTTTTTCTTGACACTTGCCCCTTATTGTTGTATACTTTTATTATCTATTTGAAAGGGGAAAGGTTTAATGAAGCTTCCCGAAATTTTTGGCTCTATGGTATTTGACGACAGCGCGATGAAATCCCGTCTGCCGCAGAGCGTATACGACGCAATGAAGCGCACCATCGACGACGGTCGCTCCCTTGACATAAGCATAGCAAACGCAGTTGCCGAGGCTATGAAGAGCTGGGCTATCGAGCGCGGCGCAACTCATTTTACACATTGGTTCCAGCCTATGACGGGCATCACAGCCGAAAAGCACGACGCCTTCATCGTTCCCGCCGCCAACGGCAAGGTTATAATGGAGTTTTCGGGCAAGGAGCTGATAAAGGGTGAGTCCGACGCATCCTCTTTCCCGTCGGGCGGTCTGCGCGCGACCTTCGAGGCTCGCGGCTACACCGCGTGGGACCCCACCTCATACGCCTTTATAAAGGAAAACACCCTTTGCATTCCCACCGCCTTCGCCTCATACAGCGGCGAGGCACTTGATACCAAAACTCCCCTTTTGCGCTCTATGGAAGCACTTGCAAAGCAAGCTATGCGCGTGCTTCGCCTTTTTGGAAACGAAAACGTCACGTCCGTCAAGACCACCGTCGGTCCTGAGCAAGAGTATTTCCTTATCGACCGCGACGTATTTGAACGCCGCCGCGACCTCATTTACACGGGCAGAACGCTGTTCGGCGCAAAGCCGCCGCGCGGTCAGGAGCTTGCCGACCACTACTACGGCACGATAAAGACCCGCGTTGCCGACTTTATGAGTGAGCTTGACGAGGAGCTGTGGAAGCTCGGCGTGCTTGCAAAGACCGAGCATAACGAGGGCGCACCCGCACAGCACGAGCTTGCCCCCATATTCTCCACCACCAACATCGCCGCCGACCACAACCAGATCACTATGGAGCTTATGCAGAAGGTGGCAAAAAAGCACGGAATGGTATGCCTGCTCCACGAAAAGCCCTTCAAGGGCGTTAACGGCTCGGGCAAGCACAATAACTGGTCCATCGCCACCAACACGGGCGTAAACCTCTTTACCCCCGGTGACACGCCATACGAAAACGCGCAGTTCCTTCTTTTCCTTTGCGCAGTTCTGCAAGCGGTCGACGATTATCAGGACCTTCTGCGCCTCTCCATCGCTTCGGCGGGCAACGACCACCGACTCGGAGCGTCCGAAGCTCCCCCTGCGGTAGTTTCCGTATTCCTCGGCGACGAGCTTGAGGCGGTGCTTGAGGCTATCGAAAAGGACGTCGGCTACAACGCCACCGAAAAGCAAGCGTTGCGCCTCGGCGTTCACGTGCTTCCGAAGCTTCCGCGCGACACGACCGACAGAAACCGTACATCGCCCATCGCGTTTACGGGCAACAAGTTCGAGTTCCGCACGCCGGGCTCGTCCGCGAACATCGCAAGCATCAATATTATGATAAATACCGCCGTTGCCGAGTCTCTCCGCCTTTACGCAGACGCGCTTGAGGGCGCAGAGGATTTCAACGGCGCACTCCACGACCTTATCAGAAACGTTATTATCCGCCACAAGCGCATCGTTTTCAGCGGAAACAGCTACGACGAGGCGTGGATAAAGGAAGCGACCGAGGAGCGCGGGCTTCTCAATCTTGCCACCACGCCCGATTGCGTCCCCTACCTCACCGCCGAGAAAAATCTCGCTCTCTTTGAACGCCACAAGGTCTACACCGAGGCAGAGGCTCGCTCTCGTTGTGAAATACTTCTTGATAACTACTCAAAGCTCATCTCCATCGAGGCTCTGACGATGCTCGATATGACGAAGAAGGACATCCTTCCCGCCGTCAGCCGCTTTGAAAACGCGCTCGCCGATGCGTATCTCGCAAAGAAGAGCGTGCTTGCATCGGGCTGTGCGGGAATCCGCGCGGACTACGAGGCAGACCTCTTAAAGCGCCTCTCCACGCTTGCCGACAGCATCGCGGACAACGCGAACGCGCTTGACGCGGCTTTAAATAACGCCAAGGTAAGCAAGGATGCCGCCGCCACGTCCGCCGCTATGCGCGACGAGGTCATCCCCGCGATGAACGCGCTCCGCGCCGCAGTTGACGAGGCTGAAACGCTCACCGCGTCGGACTTCTGGCCCTTCCCCACCTACGGAGATATACTGTTCAGCGTAAAGTAAAAACGGCTGCGCGTTTTTACGGTGAAATCCGTTCCGCTGGAACGGATTTCACTGAAAACGCTTCGCGTTTTCAAATGATGCATTTGCCTTACGGCAAATAT
>JAZPZM010000106.1:0-12116 GCA_045544735.1 Eubacteriales bacterium | reverse complement strand
CTAAGACCGCTTGGCCTCCGACTTCTTATATACTCCGAGAGGATAGTAAGGAAGCATATTTTCTTCAAGCCATGTGAGTGCCTTGTCGGGAGTAAGTCCCCAGTTGGTGGGGCAGGTGGAAAGAACTTCAACAAGCAAGTCGGAGGCCAAGCGGTCTTAGGAAGACAAGAAATCTACTCAACTCCTTGGCTCACAGAACGACATGGCTACGATCCGACTTGCATATTTTCTTCAAGCCATGTGAGTGCCTTGTCGGGAGTAAGTCCCCAGTTGGTGGGGCAGGTGGAAACTACCTCGATAAGAGTAAATCCCTTGCCCTCGGTCTGATAAGTAAACGCCTTCTTTATTGCCTTTGCGGCGGCGCGAATGTTCTTGGTATTGTTGATAGCAACGCGCTCGATGTAAGCCGCGCCGTCAAGCTGAGAGAGCATCTCGCTGACCTTTACGGGGTATCCTACGGTGTTAACGTCACGTCCGTAGGGCGAGGTCTGCGTGATCTGACCGGGCAGAGAGGTCGGAGCCATCTGACCGCCCGTCATACCGTAAATTGCGTTGTTTACGAAGATAATGGTGATATTCTCACCTCTTGCGGCGGCGTGAACCGTCTCCGCAGTACCGATAGCGGCAAGGTCGCCATCACCCTGATAGGTGAAAACGATGTTTTCGGGGTTAGCGCGCTTTACGCCCGTAGCAACGGCGGGAGCGCGGCCGTGAGCCGCCTGAACCATATCGGTGTTGAAGTAGTTATAGGAAAACACCGAGCAACCTACCGAGGCAACGCCAATGGTCTTGCCCTCGATACCGAGGCTGTCGATAGCCTCTGCAACGAGGCGGTGGATTATACCGTGTCCGCAGCCGGGGCAATAGTGCATCGGCACGTCGGTAAGTGCGTGAGGTCTTTCAAATACAACTGCCATTTTCTGCGTCCTCCTTAGTTAAGTTTTGCGGCGGCTTCCTCGATGGAGGCAAGCACCTGTTCGGGTGAAGGTATCATACCGCCCGTGCGGTTGCAAAGAGTTACGGGGCGGCTGCAACGGATCGCAAGCTCAACGTCCTCGATAAGCTGTCCCATGGAAAGCTCAACGGAAATGAACGCACGGCAGGTGGTAGCGAGCTTGTTAAGCGCTGCCTTCGGGAAGGGCCAAAGGGTGATGGGACGGAACATTCCCGCCTTGATGCCCTTGGCGCGTGCGGCGTTAACGGCGTTGCGCGCAACTCTTGCGGCGATGCCGTAGCCGACTACGCAAACGTCGGCGTCCTCGGTAAGATACTCCTCGTACATTACCTCGTCAGCCTCTACCTTTGCGTATCTTGCATATCTGTCGATATTCCATCTCTCAAGCTCGTCGGGAGTAAGGGAGAGGGAGTTTATGATATTGTGCTTGCGGGAAAGTCCCGTGCCCGTAAGCGCCCAGGGCTTTTCAGCCATTTCGGGTGCAGTGTCGGGAAGCTCAACGGGCTCCATCATCTGTCCCATAGTACCGTCGGCAAGAAGCATACAAGGCATACGGTATTTCTCGGCAAGGGCGAAGCCCTGAATGGTCAGCTGTGCCATCTCCTGAACGGAGTTGGGAGCGAGAACGAGCATATGGTAGTCGCCGTGTCCGCCGCCGCGGGTGGCCTGAAAATAGTCGGACTGGGAGGGCTGGATACCGCCAAGACCGGGGCCGCCGCGCTGAACGTTGACGATGAGGGCGGGCAGGTCACAGCCTGCCATGTAGGAAAGACCCTCGCTCTTAAGGGATATTCCGGGGGATGAGGACGAGGTCATAACGCGCACGCCTGCGGAAGCCGCGCCGATGACCATATTAACAGCCGAGACCTCACTCTCTGCCTGAAGGAAAACGCCGCCTATCTTGGGCATACGCTTTGCCATGTATGCGGCAATCTCTGTCTGGGGGGTGATGGGGTAACCGAAATAATGGCGGCAGCCTGCGGCAATAGCAGCCTCGGCAATAGCCTCGTTACCCTTCATAAGTACCTTTTCTGCCATTTTCTTTCTCCTTTATTCCTTGATGATCGTAATGACGCAGTCGGGGCAGATAAGCGCGCAGGAAGCACAGCCTATGCAAGCGGATGCGTCGGTGATGGTGGCAGGGTGATGACCCTGCGCGTTTATCTTCTCGCTATCCATAGCGAGCAGCTTTTTGGGGCAAGCGGTAACGCAAAGTCCGCAGCCCTTACATCTGTCGGTTCTGAAGCTGATTTTTACCATTTTAAATTCCCTTTCGGTATGTAAAATTTAACTTATTATATTATTATATATTATAATTCCCGTCAGTTCAACAGTTTTTTGCAAAAAAACGGCTTTCAAAAGCCGTTTTTTTATAATTTTACCCGTTTACTATGCCGCCGTGGGCGATTTTGTGGCTGAACGGTAGCAAAAGTCCCTCGGCGGGAAGCTCGGAGCTTCTTTTTTCAAGCTCGTCGCAAAGGTCCTCCCTTGCCATCGTGAACGCCACGGGAATGCCCATAGCCTCGGCGACTCCGAGCGCGTAGGGCGTTGCGGATACCACGCTGTCGGCGGTGCTGTTTGCACCGAGCGCGGGGTTATTGAGTATCGCCGTGAACGCCAAGCCGCACGCCGCCTCTATCTCGCGAAGCACCTCCACGGTGTCCGCGACGGTGCGCGTAAGCGGGCGGTAGGGATTTATGACCGCAAGCATATCGTAGCTTTCCTCCTCTTTAAGAGCGGGAACGTATCGACCGAGCGCGAGTGCGCCGCGATCGTCGCCGCCAACGTCGATAACGGCGCGAACGTCGCGCCTTTCGGTTATCGAGTACGCCGCACCGGGAAGCGCGGGAACGTCCACGTTAGTGCCTGCAAAATCCGACGCTACCATCTCCACCCCAAGCGAGCGAAGAAGCTCTGCCGAGTCGGTGGTGCGGAAATACGGATTTACTATATCAAGGTCGGCAAGAGCCAAGGGCTCATCGGGGAACGCGGCGCGGAGCGCGGCGGCAAACGCTATTGCCGCCGTGCTTTTTCCGCTTCCGTAGTGTCCCGCGAAAAGCGTGACTCTGGCTTCTCTTTTGAGTATCGACTTCATATTATACGGTCTGAGTCCAGCCCATATTGTCCTCTACCTTGCCCCACTGGATACCCGTTACGGTGTCGTAGAGCTTCTGGCTGAGAGGACCGATAGAGCCGTCGCCGATGGTCATTACTTCGTCAACGTAGCGAAGCTTGCCAACGGGGGAGATAACTGCGGCAGTACCCGTTCCGAATACTTCCTCAAGAGTGCCGTTCTTCTGAGCCTCGATAAGCTCGTCAACGGAGATCTTGCGCTCCTCAACCTCAAGTCCCCACGCACGGCAGAGCGTAAGAACGCTGTCACGGGTGATACCGGGCAGAATTGAGCCGTTGAGCATAGGAGTTACTACCTTGCCGCCTATCTTGAAGAAGATGTTCATCGCGCCAACTTCCTCGATGTACTTTCTCTCAACGCCGTCGAGCCAAAGCACCTGAGAATATCCGTCGTCGTGAGCCTTTACCTGAGCCGCGAGGGAGCAAGCGTAGTTACCGCCCGTCTTTGCAAAGCCCATACCGCCGCGAACGGCTCTTACGTAATCGTCCTCGATCCAGATACCAACGGGCTTAAGTCCGTCTGCGTAGTACGCGCCCGAGGGAGAAAGGATGATGCAGAAAAGATAGGTCTTGGAGGGCGCAACGCCGAGGAATTCATCCGTACCGATGATGAAGGGACGAATGTAGAGCGAAGTACCGTCGTCGGTGGGTATCCAATCCGCGTCAACGTCAACTACTGCGCGAACAGCCTCGACGAACATCTCCTCGGGAAGTTCGGGGATGCAAAGACGCTTGTTGGATGCGTTAGTGCGGCGAGCGTTCATCTCAGGACGGAAAAGGCGAACCTTGCCGTCAACGCCGCGGTAAGCCTTAAGTCCCTCGAACATCTCCTGACCGTAGTGGAATACCACGCAGGCGGGGGACAGCTCGATGCTGTGGAAGGGCTCGACTCTGGCATCGTGCCAGCCCTTGCCCTCGGTGTAGTTCATCATGAACATGTGGTCGGTAAATATCTTGCCAAAGCCAAGTGCCTGACCCTTTGCAGGCTTTGCCTTGGGGGTAGTGGTTCTTGTGATCTTGATTTCCATAGTTTTTTCTCCTTGTTTTAGGTTAAGTCAATTATATCACATTACAGCGCAAAATGCACTATATTTTTTAAATTTACAAATATTACTGCTTGGAGAGGGGATTTTCGGGGTCTGCTATCATTTCCGCGCCCCACTCGCGCATCTTGTATTTGAGTATCTTGCCCGCGTCGTTCATCGGGAAGGACGAGCAGATATGAATGTATCTCGGCACTTTGTGACGAGCCATTCTCTCCAGAGAATACTCGCGAAGCTCCTCGGCAGTAAGCTCCTCGCCCTCCTTGGGGATGACCCAAGCCATACATTCCTCGCCGTATCTCTTGTCGGGAACGCCGACGACCTGAACGTCGCTGACCTTGGGGTGAGTAAAGAGGAATTCCTCAAGCTCGCGGGGGTAGATGTTCTCGCCGCCGCGGATTATCATATCCTTAAGTCTGCCCGTGATGCGGTAGTTTCCGTCGGCATCGCGGCAAGCGATGTCGCCCGTGTGAAGCCAACCGTCGCTATCAATTGCTTCGCGCGTTGCGCGGGGCATCTTGTAATAGCCCTTCATTATGTTATATCCGCGCGCAACGAACTCGCCGTTCTCGCCGTCGGGCAGATCCTCTCCCGTTTCGGGGTCGATTATCTTACACTCGACGTTCGGGAAGGCGTGACCAACAGTACCCACACGCGCCTCAAGCGGATCGTCAACACAGCTCATAGTACAGCCGGGCGACGCCTCGGTCTGACCGTAAACGCTTATGATCTCCTTCATATTCATCGTCTTGGTCGCGCTGAGCATAAGGTCGGCAGGGCAGTTAGAGCCAGCCATAATGCCCGTACGGACGGACGAGAAATCGGTCTTTGCAAAGTCCGCGTGCGACTGCATTGCTATAAACATCGTGGGAACGCCGTTAAACACGGTTATGCGCTCTGCCTGAACGCAGGCAAGCGAGGATTTGGGGCTGAAATACGGCATCGGCAGGAGCGTTGCGCCGTGCGTCATTGACGAAGTCATTGACAGCACCATTCCGAAGCAATGGAACATCGGCACTTGTATCATCATACGGTCGGCGGTGGAAAGGTCCATTCTGTCGCCTATACATTTGCCGTTATTGACTATATTGCGGTGCGTGAGCATAACGCCCTTGGGGAAGCCCGTAGTTCCCGACGTGTACTGCATATTTGCAACGTCGTCGGGGCGGACGGCGGCGGCACGCCTTGATACCTCCTCGGCGGGAACGCTCTCGCCCATTCGCATAGCCTCCTCAAGCGTTACGCCGCCCGCCATCGAAAAGCCGACGGTAACGACGTTGCGAAGGAACGGAAGTCTCTTGCAATGAAGCGGCTGACCCGACGGAGTGGAAGCGATTTCGGGGCATATCTCGTTGATGATGGCGCGATAATCGGAATCGCGGCAGCTCTCGACCATAACGAGCGTATGCGTATCGGATTGACGGAAAAGATATTCCGCCTCGTGTATCTTATAAGCGGTATTTACGGTAACGAGCACCGCGCCTATCTTCGTCGCCGCCCAGAAGGTGATGAACCACGCGGGGACGTTGGTCGCCCAGATAGCAACGTGGTCGCCAACGCCAACGCCCATAGCGATGAGGGCGCGCGCAAAATTATCCACGTCGTCGCGGAACTGCGAGTAGGTGCGCGTATAATCAAGCGTGGTGTACTTGAACGCAAGCTGGTCGGGGAATTCCTCGACCATACGGTCAAGCACCTGCGGGAAGGTCAGGTCGATAAGCTCGTTCTTCGGCCATACGAAGCGGCCCGTTCTCGAACGGTTTTCGGGCAGGCGCGACTTTTTAGCCGCGGAATTTTTGCCGAATTTCTGCATATAGCTGACGAAATGGGGCAGAACGATGTCCGCCGCGCCAAAGTCCTCGATAACGCCCTTGTCGCATTCGTAGCTGATATAGCCGCCGTAGCCGACGGAATCAAGCGCGTCGAGCATCTCGGCAACGGGAAGATCGCCGTCGCCCATAAGGCAGAACTCCGCCTCGCCCGCCGCGTTCTTTATAGAATCGCGGATGTGGACGTGCTTGACGTACGCGCCGAGACGCTGAATGGTAAGCTCGGGATCTTCGCCGCAATATCTGTAAGGATGGTGCATATCCCACAGCGCACCGACGTTGTCGGACGCGAAGGAATTAAGCAGCTCGCAAAGCCTTTCGGTATCTGCGTAAATACCCGCAGTTTCAACAAGGAGAGTTACGCCCATCTTCACAGCCGTGCCGATCAGGCGCATTATCATACGGCGCACGGCGGCGTCGGTAGCCTCGCCCTTATCCTCGCCAAAGGCGTGAAGCCTTACGAATCTGCAACGCAGAGCGTGCGCGGCGAATATACATTCCTCGATCTCGTATATCGCGGAATCTATCGCATCGGGGTCGGTAAGTGAAATATCGGAAAGCGAGTCAACACAGCTTACCGCAATGCCAACGTCGGAAAAGCGGCGCGCCGTGGTCTTTATATTCTCGGAGGAAAACGGCTTGCCCGCGCCCGAAAGTTCGGGCGAGGCTATGCCGTGAAGCTCGATGCCCTCAAGCCCTGCGTCGCGGAAGGCTTCAAAAAGCCCGTCCCAGCCGTATTGTTCCCAGCCGTTTGTCGAAAGTGAAAGTTTCATAGGATATCCTCTTGATTACTTTGAGTTGTTCTGATCGTACACGATCTTATTGAGTGCGCTGACGTACGCTCTGATGGACGCGCCGATGATGTCGGTGGAAAGTCCCCTGCCCGAATAGAGCTTGCCCTCGTAGCGCAGGCGGATGAGCGCGTCACCCATAGCTCCCTTGCCCTCGGTAACGGAGCTGATGCGGAAATCGTCAAGCTCGTAGTGGTAACCGATTATCTGCTCGATAGCGCGGAAGGCGGCGTCGATAGGACCGTCGCCCGCGCAAAGTCCCGTCATCAGCTCGCCGTTCTTGTCAAGGGTGATCTGTGCGGTGGCGGTAATGGTGTTTCCGCTATTTATAAGGTAAGAAACAAGTCTGTAGGTGGGAGACACCTGCAAAGCGTCGGCGGCGATTATCGCGTCAAGCTCGCGGGTGGTGATGCTCTTTCTGCCCGTCTTTTCGCCAAGGCGGTGGAGAGATTCGTAAACTCTTGCTCTATCGTCCTCGGTAAGACTGTAGCCGATAGCGGCTGCTGCCTCGCCAACGGTGATAACGTCGGCGTCGGTGGGTATCTCTCTATCGTCGTAGGCGGAGACCACGCTCTTTACGCTCTTGCCGTGGCGGTCGCCCGAAAGGTGGGAAACTCTGTCAGCGGTGCTGGAGAGCTTGGTGGTGTCAATGCCAAGGTCAACTCCCATCGCTCCGCCCTTTACGGCGATAGCGGCGGCAAGGTCGCAAACGGATGCTCCGCCGCGGCAGAACACGGTGCTGACCTCGTCAGCGCCCGCGGAAATAGCGGCAAGCGCGGATGCGTTGGCAAGTCCCATAGCGTCGGAGCATTCAACGCCGATGCTCACGCCCGCAACCGTACCGCGCAGAGCGGAAACGATAGCGCCTATTTCGTGGGGGAGCGACTCGCCCGCGGTGTCGCAAACGGTAACGACGGACGCGCCCGCGGCGGCTGCCGCCTCGGATGCGGCAACGAGGTAGTCAAGCTCGCATCTCGTTGAGTCAAGCGCGCGGAACTCGACCTCCGCACCAAGGCTCTTGGCGTAAGCGATAGTTTCGCTGATAACGGGAAGCATTGCCTCGGGCTTTTTATGATATACGTATTCAGCCTGAACGGTGGAAACGGGGAGAACTACCGAAAGGCGCGGATTCGTCGCGCCGCTGATAGCCGCCCAAGCCGCGTCGATGCCCGCCTTGTCGGCGGTAACGCTTACCGAAAGGGTGCATCCCTCAAGGATCGCGCTTGCGGTGCGGTAAAGGAGCGCGTCGCTCTTTGCCTCGGTCTCGCTGATAGAGCCAAGCTCGATAATGTCAACGCCTATTCTGCCGAGCATACGGAGCACCTCAAGCTTTTCCTTAAAGGTATAGCCCATAGCGCCGAGGCGAATGGTAGCGTCAGATATTTTGATCCTTCTTGCGTTTGCGTTCATAGTCAGAACCTCTCTTAAATTTAATTTATTCGGGGAATGCCGTAAAAAACAAAAAACCCCCGAAGCCATGCTTCAGGGACGATAAAAACCGCGGTACCACCCAGATTGCCGCTTGCGCGACCTCCTTACAAGAGCCTAACAGCTCCCTGCCCTGTAACGGTGGCATCCGTGACACCCTTTTCAGATGTCCCACTCGGGAATGAGAGCGTACCGTGTCCGCGTACCGACTCACAGCTACCGTCGGCTCTCTGAAACGCTTTTCACTTACGCATTTTCCGTCTTTGCGTTTGATTTTGAAATTATGAAGTCATTTTAGCATAGCGCACACGCTTTGTCAAGGGGTTTTTGAAAAAAATTTCAAAAACCCCTCTCAAAAATCACAATGCCAAGCGGCGCACTATCTCGCCCGCCATCACAAGCCCTGCGGCGGCGGGTACGAAGGAGATACTACCCGGAGCGCGTCCTTCGACGGCTACCTTCGGCGCGATGGGAGCTTCATCCGACCACACCACCGAAAGCGACTTAACGCCGCGCGCCTTCAGCTCGCGCCGCATAACGCGGGCAAGCGGACAAACGCTGGTGGAGTAGATGTCGGACACCCGAAATCTTTCGGGGTAGAGCTTATTTCCCGCGCCCATCGAGGATATCACGAAAGCGCCCGCCGCTTTTGCGCGGCAGATTATATCCACTTTCGCCGCCACGGTATCGATAGCGTCGGCTACGGCATCGTACGCGCCAAAATCTATCTCGTCCGCGTTTTCGGGCAGATAAAACAGCTTTTTCGCCTCGACCTTGCAATCGGGATTGATAAGGGCAATGCGCTCCTTTATTACCTCCACCTTCGGTCTGCCGACGGTAGAGGACAGCGCGATTATCTGTCTGTTGAGGTTCGAGGGCGCAACGTCGTCGCCGTCAACGACCGTTATCGCGCCGACACCCGCGCGTGCAAGTGCCTCGCACAGATGTCCGCCGACACCGCCCACGCCGAAAACGAGAACGCGCGCCTTGGCAAGACGGTTACAGCCGTCCTTGCCCAAAATATATTCCGTTCTTGACGTATCAAGACTCATTTGCGTGCCATTTCCTCTTCCTTATTCTTTTTTACCGTTCTGACTATCAGGAATATCGCAAGCCCGATAAGAGCAACGGCGATAATGATGAGTATTACTCCGCCCCAATTGATACCCGATGATTCGCCCGGTTCTTCGGGAGCTTCGGGAGCTACGGGGGGCTTGAACACGTCCGCCTCGTCCTCCAGAACGATAACGGCGGGAATGCCCGTCTTTTCGGTGAACTCTGTAAGCGCCGCGTTTACGAGCGCATCATCCATTTGCAGATTCGTATGGTTAGTCAGGTGCGAGGTCGCGCGAGCGCCGTCCGTTTCGTACTTGAACGAGGACTCAAGTCCGAGAGAAGCGATTTCATTCCCCATCGTCTTAACTATATGCTCGAAATCCGTGGGGAGCGAATACTTGTAAAGTCCGCCGAATCTTGACGTTACCACGGACTCAAAGCGAGCGCCGAAAAGGTCGTTTACGCTTTCGTTAAGGTTATTACCCACCCACGCGATGCAATAATATCTCTCCATATCCTCGTTGGCAAGGAAAACGATGAGAACGTTGTCCTCGTAGGTCGCGCCCGCGGGGAATTCAGCCGCGTACTGCGCGTTTGCGTAGTCCTGCATTATCTCCTCGCTGTACGTTGCTTCCTGCTCTACTTGAACGGTAACGTCAGCGCGGCTGTCATCGTCCTGCGCAAAAAGTCCGCCAATCCCTGAAAATACTATGGAAATAAGCATAAAAGCAGCCAAAATAATTATTATGATCGGAGCTAAAAGCGCACCGAGACAGCCTCCGCCACCGCCGCCGTAATAGCGCGGTCTGTGCCAGCCCCAGCCAAAATGCGGGCCGTGAAAATGGGGCGGTCTGTGATGCGGCGGTCTGTGGTGACCTCCAAATCCTCCGCCGCCAAATCCTCCGCCGCCGCGTGAGCCGCCGCCGCCAAATCCTCCGCGCGAGCCGCCGCCAAAGCCGCCGCCGCGTGAGCCGCCTCCGCCGAAGCCTCCGCCTCTTGATCCTCCACCGGGTCCGGGCATATCACTTACCTCTCTTTCCTAATCGTTTTATCAGAAGAATTTGTCGATTACCTCTGCCTCTGCCTTGGCAATTCTTGCAAGATACTCGTCGCTCTGGAGCATTGCGGAATCCTCGGGATTGGTGTGGAAGCCGTGCTCAACGAGGAACGCGCGAACACAGCCCGAATTTGCCGCGCTTCTGATAACGCGGTAAAAATCCTCGTCGGGATTTTCATTCGAGCGGCGTATCTTTATTCCGCGGTCAGCGGTGTTCATAACGCCGATAACGGCGTCGTTAAGTGCCTTTGCGATGGGGGCGTTGCCCTCAAGGTCCTTTACGGAATAGTAGGTCTCAACGCCGCGGGTGGCAATATATTCCTCGGGCGGAATGTTCGTCGCGGGTGCGTTTGAGTGGAGCGAAATGAACATAACTGCGCCTATCTCGCCCGCGATACCGCCGCGCCACATAAGCTCAGGGTCGTCGGTGACCTGCTCGCGCGTGAGCTTTACCTCAAAGCCGCGCGCGACAAGCTCGTCGCGCAGATAAAGCGAAAGCTTATAGTTCTGCGTTCCCTCGTAAAAGCCCTCGCGCGTGGTGTGGGGGTTGCCCTTTTCGCCGTGGCCTGCGTCTACTACGATAATTCCTCTTGTCTTTTCCATAATATTTTTTCCTTTCTTCAATCGGAAACCGAAAGCATTTCCGTCATTATTTTTTTAAGCTCAATATGCCCGTCAAGCGCGGGGTCTGCCGCGAGCAGGGCGTGTGCCGACTCGGTAGCCGCGGCAAGGAGTGAAGCGTCACCGCAAAGGTCGGCAAAGCGGAATCGCACGCCGCCGCTTTGTCTTACGCCGTCCTTGCCGAAAAAGTCACCCGGACCGCGAGTCTCAAGGTCGACCTCGGCGATAGAAAATCCGTCGTAATTGTCGCGCATAGTCTCAAGCCGCTTGCGCGAGGTGGGGCTGTGCGTGTCGGAGACGAGAACGCAGTACGATTTCCGCGCTCCCCTGCCCACTCTGCCGCGAAGCTGATGGAGCTGTGAAAGCCCGAACCTCTCGGCGTTTTCAACTATCATAAGCGAGGCGTTCGGCACGTTTACGCCGACCTCGATAACGGTGGTGGAAACCAGCACGTCGATATCCCCCGCCGAAAAAGTCGTCATTACGGCTTCCTTCTCCGCCGCCTTCATCTTGCCGTGAACGAGCGCGACGCTGACGTTCGGCAGAGCGTCTGCAAGCTCCTCGGCGTACACGGTTGCGGCTTTAAGCGGCGGCTTTTGCTCGATACCGTCCATTCCGATGTCCGAAAGCTCGACCTCGCCGCTCGGCGTGGCATTTTCCTCTATCGCGGGGCAAACGACGTACACCTGTCCGCCCTCGCCTACGGTCTTTTCGATAAAGGCGTTAAGGCGCGCGCGGTAGCTCTCGTCCACCGTAAAGGTGTCCACGCGCTGTCTGCCCGCTGGCATTTCGTCGATTTTTGATATATCAAGGTCGCCGTAAACCGCAAGCGCGAGCGAGCGCGGTATGGGCGTTGCGCTCATAGCGAGAACGTGGACGTTCTGCGCCTTTTGTGCAAGCGCGGCGCGTTGCGCCACGCCGAAGCGGTGCTGTTCGTCCGTCACGACGAGCGAAAGAGACGAAAACTCCACTCCCGACGAAATGAGCGCGTGAGTGCCGATAACGATATCGCACCTATCCTCGCCCTCGGCAAGAAGTGCCGCGCGGACGCGCCTTTTCTCCGCCGCCGTCGTCGCGCCGACGAGCAGTGCGCACCTGACGCCGAGCTTTTCAAAAAGCGGCGCGAGGTCCTCGTAATGCTGACGCGCGAGTATCTCCGTGGGCGCCATAAGCGCGAAGTCGGATCGTAGCCATGTCGTTCTG
>JAZPZM010000105.1:0-2159 GCA_045544735.1 Eubacteriales bacterium | reverse complement strand
CGAGAACAGAATAAGAAATCTCAATGCCGCCGTCGCGGTACTTGGGAAGCGCGGCGAAGGTGTGCGCCCAACCGCCCGCAGCGAGCTGCGCGGAGTCTATCTCTACGCCATCCGCAAGGAGCTTGACGGTAACGCCGGCGGGACGCTTGCCGTCTTGGTCGTTCGCGTCGTTCCAAACCTTATTGACGGTCAGCGATATCTTCACGCTCTCGTTTACGGCTTCGATAACGACCTTTCTTACTCCGTCTATCATCGGTGTATCTTCGCCGAGAATTACCGTCCACGGTGTAGTCACGCGCTCGTAGCCTTCGGGAGCTTCGATCTCGCGGACGTAGTACGTGCCAAAGTCCAAAGCGTCCGCTCCCGTAAAGGCATAGCCGTTCTCGTCGGTGGTGAGGATGCCGTCTGTGCTTTTAAGGGCTTCGGGAACGTTGAAGTTTTCATCGAGTATCTCAAACTTCGCGCCCGCAAGAGGATATCCGTCGGTGTCGGTCTTGTGTATCTCGATAGCTCCGCGCTCGTAAGGGTAACGAGGATCTTCCCCTATTGGAAGGTCAGGAAGGCGGTATGAGAGCATAGTCTGATAGCCTTCCTTTTCAAGCACGATGAAGTTAGGGTCTCCCTCAAGCTTTTCAAGAGTAACGTCGGTTTTTGCCTTAAAATCACGGATAAGCTCAAGTATCTTATTGTAGGCAGTCGCGGCGGGCGTTCCATCAATACCGTTATCCTCGGGGTATTTGGCACTATTGCCCGTAAACAAGTCGCTCGCCTCCTCGTCACTCTCGTAAGGCTCAAAATCCGTGCGAAGTCCAAGCTCGAACTCCCAAACGAGCGTCTGCGTAGCGGCAAGCGCATCATCCGCGCTAACGCTTACGCTATCCGAGCGCATCTGTTCAAGGGTGGATGCAGGGTAGCCGAGTCCCATTGAAAGAAGTATTCCGAAGCGTGCGCTCTCGGAAAGGTTCGCCCAATAATCGCTCTCGGTAGGCTTGCAGGCGGTGTATGTGCCTGTATCGTTAACGCCAAATTGAATGCAGTAGAAGATTATATCGGGGTCATAGTTTTTGGTGTTTCCATTGGCAAACTTTCGGAAAACTATGGGGTGCGCCATTCCGCCCGCCTTCTTCGCAGAGTGGAGCAAATATTGCGCGCCATTGCTGGTATAAGCCTTTTCGCCCGTGTTGGTGTAAAGAACTTTAACCACGTCGCCCGCTTCGGGAAGGTCGTACGCCGTGCTTGTCTCGCTCTCGGTGTCAGCCGCAAAAGCCGATGCAGGAACAAGAGAGAGAAGCATCAGCGCGCAGAGGATGAATGAGATTAGTCTTTTCATTTGGTTTTTCCTTTCTTAAAAAATGATTTTATATATAAAAAAGAGAGAACTTGACGGCGGTTCTCTCTGGGTTGTTGGAATAAAAAAAGGATAGGTCAAAAAACGATTTGACCTATCCTTCAGATAGACTATTTAATTTAGTTTAGCCGTAAATATCCGTGGGCGAGGTGCATACACAGTTGTATGACCACTCGTTTTCAATATCGATATAGAAGCCTATGGAGATAAAGACGTTTTCATCCCTACCGATGTAGCTCCAATGCCCTTCGCTTTCGTGATAAGCTTCTGCTGTTTCTCTTGCGGTTTTATCAAGATAGTTGATATCGTTGCCAAAAACAGAAACTCGATGTCCGCCTTTGCATATCGCCTCGCCGACATTTCCGCCCGTGCTGTATCCTGAAACAATGTTTCCCGTATACACGCGGACTATTTCGCCCGTAGCGTTGAAGATATCCATATCTACGTATGACTCCTCGTATTCGTAATACTCGCCGTACTTCAAAGCATTGACAGCGGCACTTATATCATCATCGTCGTGCGCAAAGTTCGTAGAGAGCTGTACGGCTCTGTACTCTGCAAGCGCGGTCATGTTCGGGAGCATTTGCGCGGGGAGATTGCCCTCCTCGACGCGAATGAGGTTGATATAGTAGAGCAGGCGGTTTGCAAGCAAACGCGCGTATTCCTCGGAGTCGATGGCGGGGGCTTGCGCCTTGACAGCCACGGTCTTGCCACAGCTTCCGCAGGTCTTTTCGCCGTCGGCGGCGAAGTCTGCGGAGTAGGGGTCAACGTTCGGCTGCTTCGTCACGGTGTAGCTGTGTCCCGTAGCCTC
>JAZPZM010000104.1:0-2997 GCA_045544735.1 Eubacteriales bacterium | reverse complement strand
CTCCGAGAAGAAGAACGAGGCGGCGTCGATGCTGCCGGTGTTTGATAAATAAATCCGTGTACACGGATTTATTTATCAAACACCGGCAGCATCGACGCCGCCTCGTTCTTCTTCTCGGAGCGGCGGCGGTACTCGCTCGGCGTCATTCCCTTGTATCTCGCAAACGCGCGGTTGAAGGTACGGAGCGTCGAAAAGCCCACCTCGCCCGCTATCTGCGTTATCGGCGTGTCCTCGCGCCTGAGCAGACGGCACGCGTGCGAGATGCGAAGCGAATTTATATAATCGTTAAAGCTAACGCCGAGCTTGCCCGAAAACAGATGCGAAATATAGTATTTGCTAAGATGCAGCTCGTTTTGCAGTACGTCGAGGGACAGCGACTCGCAATAATGCGCCGAGCAATAGCCGATTATCTCGCGCGTGGCGCGTGAGTCCACGTTTGACGGCGATAAAAAGTCGAAAAGCGGGAAAATATGCCCGAAAAACGCAAGCAGATAGCCCTTTATGAGCTGATCGCGCATAGGGTGTTCATCATCCTTGCGAAGCGCGGCAAGCGCACGCGCAAGGCTTGCTATCTCGGCGTTTTCCATAGCTCCCTTGATGACGGAGCTTTTAGGAAAGCCGCACTCAAAGCTTATTTCGGGAATGAGGTCGGGGTTTATTATAAATAGGTAATAATCCTCGTCCGCCTCGCTGACGTAGGAATGCACCTGATTCGGAAAAGTAACGAAAACGTCGCCCTCCGTGAGCGTGTACTCGTCGCTGTCCGTGATGGCGGTGGTCCTGCCCTTTAGCATACAGACTATCTCGACGTGGTAGTGCAAGTGAAGGAGCGCGTCAAGTCGGCGCTTGCCGCCCTTGCTGTCTATGGAAATAAAATCCGTAGTCTTTTTTTCAAAAATCGGTGGTACTTGTAACATTTCAGCTCCAATATTTTCTGTCAAGGCTGCGCAGGCTTATTGCCTCGGCAATATGCCCCGACTCTATCATATCCGCGCCGTCAAGGTCGGCAACCGTGCGGGCGAGGCGCAGTATCCTGTCGTAGCCTCTGCCCGAAAGACCGAGCCTCTCGAACGCCATTTTCATCGTTTCAAGCGCGTCGTCCGTCGCAATACACGTCTTTCGCGTGGCGGCGGCGTCAAGCTGTGCGTTGCAGAAAAAGCGCGAGGTGTCAACGCCCGCGGCGGCAAGGCGCGCGCGCATAAATTCACGCGCCGCAATAACTCTTTTTCTTATCTGCGCGCTCGTCTCTCCACTTCCCTTTTTGCCCGATATCTCCTCAAACGGAAGCGAGGGAAGCTCGACCTGAATGTCGATCCTGTCAAGCATCGGGCCGCTTATCTTTGATATGTAACGCTTGACGTCAAGGTGCGAGCAGGTGCATTCGCGCGTGGAATGACCGAAAAATCCGCAACGGCAGGGGTTCATCGCCGCGACGAGCATAAACGAGCAAGGGTATGTCACTCTGCCGCTTGCGCGGGTGATGGTGACCTTGCCGTCCTCAAGCGGCTGACGAAGGCTGTCCGTGACCGTTTTCGGAAATTCGGGGAATTCGTCAAGGAACAAAACGCCGTTGTGCGCAAGGGAAATTTCACCGGGCATCGGATTTATACCGCCGCCGACGAGCGAGACCGCGCTCATCGTGTGGTGGGGCGAGCGGAACGGACGCGCCGTGATGAGTGATTTACCATCGGGCAGAACGCCCGAAACGGAATGTATCTTCGTGCTGACTATCGCCTCGTCAAAGGTGAGCGGCGGAAGTATGGTCGGCAGACGCTTGGCAAGCATTGATTTTCCCGTGCCGGGAGGGCCGATAAGCAATATGTTGTGTCCGCCCGCGGCGGCTATCTCCATTGCCCTTTTTGCCGCCGCCTGACCGTAAACGTCGCAAAAATCAAGACCTGAAAGCTCGTCGCACTCGGCGGAAAACTCGTCCGCGACGGTGGGCGCGATGGCAGAGACGCCGTTGAGATGGTCGATAAGCTGTTTTATATTATCAACGCCAAAAACGCGAATACCCGCGACAGCCGCCGCCTCGGCGGCGTTTTCGGCGGGAACGTATATCTCCTCAAAGCCGTTATCCTTGGCGGCGGCACACATACAAAGCACGCCGCGCACGCCGCGCAGCTTGCCCGAAAGCGAAAGCTCGCCCGTAAAGCACTTGCGCGAGAGGTCAACGTCGCCGCGCAAGAATTTTCCACAACGCAAAATGCCGACCGTCATCGGAACGTCGAATGCCGAGCCTTCTTTTTTGCGGTTTGCGGGGGCAAGATTTACCGTATAATTCATATCGGGGAAGCGGAAGCCGCCGTTGTAGCACGCGCTTTTTATCCTCTCCTTTGCCTCCTTGACCGCCGCATCGGGCAAGCCTACGAGGTCGAAAACGCTGTTGTCGCCCGCCTCGATGCCGTCGACCTCAACGCTGACGATGAAGCTGTCTATTCCGTGAAGCCCCGCGCTGTATACCGTGGATAACATAACTCTACCTCTAAAACAGATTTTTTATATTATAGCACAGTATTTTCGATTTAACAAGAGGAAAAACGCAATATTTGTCCGAATATTAAAACAACGGAGTTGTTTTAATAATGAATAATGAATAATGAATGATGAATAATTTAGGAGGCTTTTTGCCAAAAGGCAAAAAGCTACCTTCACTATTCACTATTCACTTTTCACTATTCATTGAAAACGGCAAAGCCGTTTTCTCTGCGTCATTCCAAAGTTGCATCAAAGAGAGCGGGAACGGCGCAACCTTTAGCGTCATTCCGAAGTTCTGACGAGCTACTTCGAGGCGGAGCGAGCGAATCTCGCCGTTTTTCCGCAGAAAAACGGCGCATGATGTTCGCACCCAACCGATTTATTAGGGATTAGCACCCAAAATCACGGCTTCGCACTATTGAAAGGCGATTGCAGACATAAGGCTCTCCCTTTGGGAGAGCTGGCGCGATAGCGACTGAGAGGGGGCGCGAAAGCCCTCTCCGTCGGCTACGCCGACAC
>JAZPZM010000103.1:0-2467 GCA_045544735.1 Eubacteriales bacterium | reverse complement strand
CGGTATTCCGATATTCAAAATGACAGGATCATAGTGAGGAGACTTCTCATCATACACGCTGTTGGGACCGCCCGTGAAGATGATTCCCTTGTATCCGATTTCCTTGATTTCCCCCACTGTGATCTTATTATAAGGCTTGATTTCAGCATATACGTGATGCTCTCGAACACGGCGGGCGATCAGTTGGTTATACTGTCCACCGAAGTCCAAAACAAGTATCTTTTCCATACGCACCTCAAAGATTGATTTCTGCGCTTGAGCCGTCAACGCCTTCTAACAAGGGCTTGACCTTAGCAAGGAAAGCTTCCACCTGCTCGGGACACCTGCCAATATACTTACTCGGTTCCAGAAGCGCGTTGATCTCAGCCTCACTCATACCAAAGGTAGGCTCGGCGGCAAGTCTTGCCGTCAGGTCACATTCCTCACCGTTCTTCATTTTGGCGGTTGCTTCCATCGAGCACTTGCGAATGATCTCGTGGATCTCCTGACGGTCACCGCCGCGCTTGACCGCCTCCATCATCAAATTCTCGGTTGCGATAAAGGGCAGGTATTCCTTGACCGTTTTTTCAACGATCTTTTCGTTCACGTGAAGTCCATCGGTTACATTCTGGCAAAGGCGAATCACCGCGTCTGCGCACAGGAAGCCCTCGGGCATGGAAATACGGCGGTTAGCGGAATCGACAAGTGTTCTTTCAAGCCACTGCGTTGAAGCCGTCATCGGTGCGTTCATCGCATCCGTCATTAAATAGCGGGCCAGCGAGCAAATACGCTCACTTCGCATTGGATTACGCTTGTATGCCATAGCGGAGGATCCGATTTGATTCTTTTCAAAGGGTTCTTCTACCTGTCTGTCGTGCTGGAGCAAACGAATGTCGTTCGCCATTCTGTACGCACTCTGCGCGATAGAGGAAAGCGCGTTCAGAATCCTTGAATCAACCTTTCGAGGATAGGTCTGCCCTGCTACGTCAAAGCACTCGTCAAATCCGAAATCTTTACAGATCATTCGGTTCATTTCGTCGATCTTTGCGGTATCCCCCTCAAAGAGCTCCACAAAGCTTGCCTCCGTACCTGTCGTTCCGCGACAGCCAAGAAGCTTGATATTGTCAATTGCAAAATCAAGCTCGTGAAGATCGGAGAGAAAATCCTGCATCCAAAGCGTTGCGCGCTTACCAACCGTTACAAGCTGTGCCGGCTGATAGTGCGTATAGCCGAGAGTGGGCATCTCCTTATATTTTTCGGC
The DNA here is from genome assembly GCA_045544735.1 of Eubacteriales bacterium. Classification (GTDB taxonomy): domain Bacteria; phylum Bacillota; class Clostridia; order Oscillospirales; family CAG-272; genus CAG-390. The sequence continues at coordinate 1,227 of JAZPZM010000103.1, read as the reverse complement.
GAATTTGGAAAGATTCTCTAAAACCACCAACAGCTCTGCACGTAAATAGCGCAGAGCATCACGGTAAATTATGAGATCTGCGTTATCGGTAACAAAGCAGCTTGTCGCGCCAAGATGTATGATACCTGCGGCAGAAGGGGCAGCTTGCCCATAGGCATAGACGTGAGCCATTACGTCGTGTCGAACTTCCTTTTCACGTGCGGCAACACACGCATAATCTATATCGTTCGTATGTGCTTCAAGCTCCGCAACCTGTCCTTCGGTCACGGGAAGTCCAAGGGCGTGTTCAGCTTTTGCAAGGGACACCCAAAGGCGACGCCACGTGCTATAGCGGGTGTCACTTGAAAACAGGCTCAGCATATATTCAGATGCGTAACGCGAGGATAAGGGGGATTCGTATTTGCTTGTCATATTCATTCTCCTTACTTTCTGATAATGATACTGTCTCTTTCGGGTCCTACCGAAACGTAGGTGATTGGACAATCGATTTGTTTTTCAATAAACATAACGTATTCTCGTGCCTCACGCGGCAGATCTTCCCACTTGCGAACACCCGAGATGTCACATTTCCAGCCGTCAAAATATTCTATAACGGGTTTCGCATTTCCCAGTGCCGACGGGAACGGAAAACGATCTGTTTCCTTTCCGTCCACAATGTATCTGGTACAAACGGGGATCTCATTCATATACGAAAGCACGTCGAGCTTGGTAAGTGCTATTGCCGTTGCCGCTTGAACCTCAACGCCGTAACGGGTTGCCACGATATCAATCGGACCGACACGGCGAGGTCTGCCCGTTTTTGCTCCATACTCAAATCCTGCTTTGCGAAGCTCATCTGCTTCGTCACCGAACATCTCACAAACAAACGGTCCCTCTCCCACGCAGGTGGAATATGCCTTGACCACACCAACCACTTCATCCACCTTGGCGGACGGAAGTCCGGAACCGATCGGTGCGTATGCCGCTGTTGTGTTAGAGGAGGTGGTATACGGATAAATACCGTAATCAAGATCGCGCAAAGAGCCGAGCTGTGCCTCAAAAAGGATCTTCTTGCCCTCTTTTTGCGCTTCCTTCAAAAACAAGCCTGTGTCGCACACATATGGCTTAATCTTTTCGCAAGCATCAGAGAGCCACGCTTCAAGCTTTTCCATCGTATAGGGCTCTGCCCCGTAAACCTTTGTCAAGGTCAGGTTCTTCCATTCAAGCAGATCGGCAAGATGCGCTTTT
>JAZPZM010000102.1:0-8322 GCA_045544735.1 Eubacteriales bacterium | reverse complement strand
GGTTAAGGGACTTGACGTAGGATTTATGCTTGCTTGCCTGCTTGTTACCCGTGTGATATGCGTGTCCGCTGACCGTCATATAGTACAGGTGGAAGGGCTTATCGGGGGTGATATAGGAAAGAGTATTCACCGCAAGCTCGCGGTCGGACTTCGGCCACGCAGACGTGAACGTCGCCTCGTTCCAGTTGCCTACGCCGTGCCAGCCGTAGCCGAAATTCGGATGCGACTTGTCGCGGCTGTAATAGGTGTAGGTGTGGTTGTGGAAGCCGTCAGACTTGTAACCGAGACTGCTCATCATATTTCCCAGCACGAAGGGCATATAGTTCGACGCGCTCTTTTTAAGACAAGACGAGCTTGCGTAGAAATTACCCGTCATGACCGCGTACTCGCCCGTAGCGGTAGAACCGCCCCAGTTGGAGCAGTAGTAATTCTCAAACACGAAGCCCTCGTTCTTCATCTTGTAAAGAGTAGGCGTGAGCTTTTCGTTGATAGCGGCGGGCGCCCAACCCTCAACGGTGATGCAGATAAGGTTTTTGCCCTCAAACATACCCGTGTAGGCGTTTTTGTTGGTAGGCTCGCGTGTGGAGAACCACTCGTGCGCCGCCTTAAGATTGCCGCTTGAGTTTGCTATGAGCTTGTCAAAGTCGATATTCATCACGTTTGGCGACGTATCGACGGGAGGAGGCGGCGGTGCTGTAGTCTCGCCGCTTGACGTGCCGTTACCCGAAGTATTCTCACCCGAAACGGGGGGATCGATAACGGGGGGCGTGGTTTCATCCCCAAAGAGATTGTCCCAGCCCTCGTCGGGAACGGTGACCTCTGGGCCGTCGTCGGTGAAATCCGCCTCGGGTCTGCCAAACAAAGTATACTGCGTATCAAGGCGCAGTGCCGCGATTATGCCAAATCGGCTTGCCGCCTCTGACATAATAAAGCCTTCATTATAATAATACTCGTCGCCGAGATCGTCCGAGTGCATATTGACGAAGCCCACGCCTGCCATAAATACAACGAGCGCAAGCACAAGTCCTACGCCCTTGAACACCCACGAGGTGGTGACGGGCGGCAGGAATTTTCTGCCGAAGATGATATAAAGCACCGCGGGCGCAAGCATAAGAATGAGCCAGACTATATTTTGCGCCATACAAGCGAGTATCTCACGCCAAAAAGCGGTAACGTCGCCCGCAACGAGCAGCTGATCCCAGTAAAAGTAGTCCTGAAAGAACTTGGAATACACGAGCTGGACGCAGAAATAAAGGCATATTATCGACAAAAATACGCTTTGGACAATGTGATTTACCTTTTCACTGAAGAACGACGCGATAAGTGACATAATAACACCCGCGGACAATGAAAACATGGTGATATAAACGAAGAACGAAGATTCTATAGAGCCGCCCGATGCAATACGGAACACGATCTCAAGGAAAAACAGCGTAAGCGCAATAGCGCCTGCGTGTATTATTCCGTCTACTGTCTGCTCGCCCACGTCCTTGTCAATAGGACGGCGGCGCACAGCGGCGTTTTGATATTCGTTTTCACGAGAGCTTGGATTTTTGTTCATTTTCTTCCTTTTTCCGCCTTGGCGGAGATTTTATTTGTGGTAAAGCTTTTTCGTTTGATATACGGGCTCGTAGGTGATGTTGATGCCCAGCTTTTTAAGCAGATTTTCATCCGTGGGCGAGAGTATCACCGTGGAATGCGCGTCACAGCCGCGCAGATTTGCAAGCTCGTCCATCGCCTTTTCAGCCTCGGGCGAGCTTACCGCGCACACGGAAAGAGCGATAAGAAGCTCGTCGGTGTGCAGTCGCGGATTTTGGTTTCCGAGATGCTCGACCTTAAGGTGCTGTACGGGCTCGATGACCGAGGGAGAGATGAGATGCACGTCGTCGTCAATTCCCGCAAGGGTCTTGAGCGCGTTAAGAAGCATCGCAGAGGTCGCTCCCAATAATATAGACGTTTTACCCGTTACGATCGTTCCGTCTCGAAGCTCGATTGCCGTAGCGGGCTCGCCCGTTTCATCGCGCTTGGCAAGAGCCGCCGCGATAACGGGGCGGTCGGCGGTAGTAACGCCCGCCTGCTTCATCTGAAGCTCGTGCTTATATACGATATCGTCGGGTATCTCGCTCTTACGCGCCGCAACGAGCGCGTTATAGTAACGGCGGACTATCTCCTTTTTTGCGGCGGTGCGCACAGCCGCGTCGTCGGTTATGCAAAAGCCCGCCATATTTACGCCCATATCCGTGGGCGATTTGTACGGACACTCGCCGTATATCTTCTCAAACGTCGCGCAAAGCACGGGGAATATCTCAATGTCGCGGTTATAGTTTACCGTGGTAGTGCCGTAAGCCTCAAGATGATAGTGGTCAAGCATATTAACGTCGCTAAGGTCGGCGGTCGCCGCCTCGTACGCTATGTTTACGGGGTGGCGGAGCGGCAGATTCCACACGGGGAAGGTCTCAAACTTCGCATAACCCGACTGAACGCCGCGGCGGTTTTCGTTATAGACCTGCGACAGACACACAGCCATCTTTCCGCTTCCGGGACCGGGAGCGGTAACGACGACGAGCGAACGCTCGGTCTCGATAAAATCGTTTTTGCCGTAGCCCTCCTCGGAAACGATGAACTCGACGTTAGAGGGATATCCCTCGATGGGATAGTGGCGGTAGACCTTGATACCCTGCGCCTTGAGCCTTTCCTCAAACGCCTTCGCCGCGGGCTGTGACTCGTACTTCGTAAGCACGACGCTTCCGACGTAAAGCCCGAAATGTCTGAACACGTCAATAAGGCGCATCGCGTCGGCATCGTAGGTTATGCCGAGGTCGCCGCGCTTTTTATTCTTCTCAATATCGCCCGCACTTATTACGATAACTATCTCCGCCTGATCCTTAAGCTCAAGAAGCATACGGAGCTTACTGTCGGGCTCAAATCCCGGAAGCACGCGGGATGCGTGATTATCATCGTAAAGCTTACCTCCGAATTCAAGATAGAGCTTGCCTCCAAAGCGGTCGATGCGCTCCCTTATCTTTTCGGATTGAAGCTTCAGATATTTATCGTTATCAAATCCAAGCCCGATGTTTCCCATAATGTTCCTCCACGTTAAAATACAGAATAATTATACACCATTTGAAAAAATATTTCAACCGTATTTATTCGCATTTTGAAAAAAATTATATTTTTCTTTACAAAAACAGGGGCTGTCTCAGTTAGATGCAGAAGTCGCGATTTTGTCGTCGTCGGCGTACGAGGGTACGCCAGAGGGCAAAAGCGCGGCTAAAAAATACGTATAAAATCGAAATCCGTGAGGATTTCTACCTTAAAAAACCGCTTTCTTCATCCTTTTGGACGAAAAAAACGGTCTTTTTTCTTCACTTGTTTTTGTATTTTTGTTCTGCGCTAAATGAGACAGCCCCATGATTTTTATTTAAGCAGCTCTGCCGCCTTATGCAGATTCGTTATAAGCGGATTTACGGCGTGTGCCTCCTCGCCGTCGAGCGTCCACGCAATATCCCTCGGAAGCTCGAACTTCACTTCCCTTGCCTTGAAAAACTCTATCATATCGCATTTGAGGTTCGAGGTAAGGCACGCGGTGACGATGGTGTTAAGCTCGCTTGCGTTCTTTGGCGTTTTAACAAGCACTATCTCAAACTCGCCGTCGCTCATATCGACGAGGGTGGAGTCGAGCTTTACTATTCCTCCGACCGAGGTGGTGTTGGTCACTCCGCCGAATATGTAATCGTCCTCGTAGCACCTGCCGTCCTTGGTGGTGCATCTGACGTGTATCGGCTTGATTGCAAAAAAGTCCTTCGCGCCCTGAAGCAGATACGCAAAATGCCCAAGCACGTTCTTCATCGACTGGGGCGCGCTGTAGGACGACGCGGCAAACGCGCCAAACGATGCAACGTAGGTAAAGTGGCGAGCTGAGCCGAAGCGTCCGACGTCAAGCAAAGTGCTCTGCCCCGCGTTGAGCGCGCGGCACGCGCTTGCCGCCGCCTCGGACAGACCGAGGGGAAGTCCAAGTGCCGCCGCAAAATCGTTGGTGCTTCCCGCAGGAATGTAGCCGACGGGCAACCTCTCGCCCGACGAAACCACGCCCGTGATTACCTCGTTGAGCGTTCCATCGCCGCCACAGCAGAAAATAGCGTCAAATTTACCCGATCTCGCGCAAGATGCGGCGATATCCTTCGCCTCGCCGCGGCGGCGCGTCATCATTACCGTGGGAATAACGGCGTGAGCCGTCATAGTGTGGATAACGTCAAAAAGCTCCGCCTTTGCCTTGAGCTTTCCGGATACGGGGTTTATAACAAGCAATACCTTTTTCATTTTTCTTCCTCAATTATCTATAGCCTTCACAGCGGCGAGGTATTCGTCGTAGGTCAGCATAAATTTAAGTGCCGCAAGGAGTGCCTTTGCATTCATTCCCGTCGGCAGCTCAAGCAGGGTGCAAAGCGCGTCGCGCCTTGCGGCGCTCCCCGCGCCGCCCGTGAAGCCGTCACGCATAAGCTCGGCGGCAGTAAGCGGATTTTCCACGCCCGCCGCGCCGTCCGCATACGGCAAAAAGATGCGGTGAAGCTGCTCCGCGTCGATGCCCTCAACGCCGAGAACGCCCTCGGCGGACGGTGCGCTCTTGCGCTTCTCCACCCCGCGCACGCGCGGCACGAATAGGCGTATCACGCTCTGGGCGGGCAATATCGACGAGATGTGCGAGCGTATAACGCCGCCCGCGCCGTCGGGGTCGGTCAGCACGATTATCCTCGTTTTCTTCGCAAGCGCGCGAAGAAGCGCGCGCTTTTCCTGATTTTTGAATATCCCAAAGCCGTCGGTAGTGATTATCCGCGCGTCAATGACGCTTGAGAGCTTTGCCCTGTCGTACTTGCCCTCGACGACCACGGGATACGGAATTTTAAGCCTTTCCATTTCAGTTCAGTATGAACCACAAAAGCACCGCCGCGCCAAGCGCGATGCGGTAATAGCCGAATGCGGCAAAGGAATGCTTTTTGACGAAATCCGTAAGGAACTTTATCGCCGCCATCGACACCAAAAACGCGGTAAGGCTGGCAACGAGAAGCACCGCGATGGCGGTAAACGACACCTCCGCGCCGCTTTCGGCAACGTAGGAAACAAATCCAAGCCCCTTTATCAGACTTGCGCCCGCCATAGCGGGAATGGCAAGAAAGAAGGAAAACTCCGCCGCCGCGCCGCGCGAAAGCCCAAGCATCATCGAGCCGAGAATGGTCGAGCCCGAACGCGAAGTGCCCGGAATTATCGCAAGCATCTGAAAAACGCCGATGAGTATCGCGTGATGCGGCTTGATATCGTGAACGGACGTTATGACGGGTACTTTATCCTTGCGGACGCGCTCGATAACGATGAAAAGAATACCGTAAATTATCAGCGCGGAAGCAACGACGGTGGCGTTGTATATCCAGCCGTCAATGTCCTTGCCCGTGGCGTTTTCGATAATTTTATCAAGAACTATACCGACCGCCGCCGCGGGGACGCTGGCAATACAGATATTGAACCACAGCCGCCACGTGCTTTTCTTCTCCGCCGCGCTCTTTGACGAGCCGAAGGGCCACAGCACCTTGAAAAAGCTGACCGCCACGGCAAGTATCGCGCCGAGCTGTATGACGACCTCGAACATCTGCCCGAACTCCGCGCGAAAAACGGGGTCGGGGGAGACGTTCAGCGACAAAAACTCGTCAAGCAGTATGAGATGCCCCGTAGAGCTTACGGGAAGCCACTCGGTTATTCCCTCAACGATGCCGTAAAGCACCGCCTTTAAAATTTCAATCATCGTTTCCTCCTGCGGCGCGAACTATGTCGCCCTCGTTTACTTCGATTGGCATACGCATATAGAATATCATCGACGGGTGCGGCGCAGAGTCAAGCGGCGTGCCGTCCTCGGCGTAAATCTCGCCTATCTCAAAGGGAATGCCCACCCTGCCCGGTGTGAGAAGCTCGCCGCGCTCGCCCGAAATGAGCTTGTTGCGCTGGGCGAATTTGTAAACTCTGCCCTTTTCGTTCACCGCCTCAACGCCTTCGGGTGCTTCCGCGCCGAGCGCAACGGTAAGATACGCCTTTTCGCGCACGTAGCCGCCGCGAGTGACGGTCTGCGCGTTGTCGGCGGGTGAGTCGAAATAAAAGCCCGTGCAGTATTCGCGGTGAGAAACGGAGCAAAGCTCGTCGTAAAGCGCCGCGTCGGGCGTAAAGGACGCTATATCCTCGCTCTTTTCGCAAGCGTCAAGAGCCATTTTGTACGCATTCGTAACGACGGCGGTGTAGTACGCCGACTTCATTCTGCCCTCTATCTTGAAGGACGAAACGCCCGCCTGCCACAGCTTGCCGACGTGCTCTATCATACACATATCCTTTGAGGACATAATAAACGTGCCAACGGGGCTTTCCTCGATGGGAAAATGGTCCTCGGGGCGTTTTTCCTCGACTATCGTATATCCCCAACGGCAGGGCTGGGTACACGCGCCGCGGTTTGCGTCCCTGCCCGTGAGCGCACTTGACAAAAGGCATCTGCCGCTGTACGAAATGCACATCGAGCCGTGAACGAACGCTTCAAGCTCCACGGTGTCGGGTATCGCCGCGCGGATAGCGGCGATCTCGTCAAGCCCAAGCTCACGCGCGAGCACGAGCCTTTCCGCGCCCATAGCGGCGTAAGCACGAGCCGCATCGGGGCTCATAATGCTTGCCTGCGTGGAAATATGGATAGCCGCCGTCGGAATAACGCGGCGCAAAAGTGCCATTACGCCGAGGTCCGCAACGATAAAAGCGTCAATGCCGAAATCCTTTATTTCTGTAAGAAACGCCTCAAGCGCGGGGTATTCGTAGCCGTGCGGCAGAGTGTTGAGCGTAAGATAGAGCTTTTTGCCCGCGGCGTGAACGGTGTTTGCCGCCGCGCGAAGCTCCTCGACGGAAAAATTATCCGCCGCCGCCCTCATTCCAAAGCGCTGTCCCGCAAGGTAAACGGCATCCGCGCCGAAGCGGAGCGCCGCCGCGAGCTTTTCGGGGTTTCCCGCGGGGGAAAGTATTTCGGGACGGGGAAATTTAGTGTTTTTCATATTATCGGTCCTTTACGATTCGCCGCCGTTTTGCGTGGGCGGGCGAAAATCTATCCTGTAAATGTTTTCGCTGTCGATCTTTATCTTCGGTATCCTTATCGGCGGAATGCCCGCCGCCGCCGAGACCGTGTTACAGAGTGCCGCCATATACGGATACATCTCGGAGAAGGTGGCAACGTGTATCTCCTCACGCGACATATCGTCGGGCACGCTGAAAACGCCCGTTTGCACGAGCTTAAACTTGAATTTGTCGGGATTTTCCTTATCCTCCGCCATTACCGAAAGCTCGGCGTGGGCAATATTCGGGGCGGGATAACGGAGCTGGTGATTGTATCTGAATGAAAACGTGACACGGCTTCCCGCAGGCACACGGTTGACGAACGTGATTTCGTCAGCCTTTATCAGCTTCATTTCAAGCATGCCCGCCATCAGATGCAAACGATGAAGAGCCAAGCGAGAAGTGCTTGAACGAGGCTCATTTCATTATATCCGCCGCGCATAAAGGAAATAACCACGGCGGCGGCAGACGCGACGAAAATTATCACTCCGCAAAGGTGGCAGACCGCGCCCTTGACCTTTGCAAGTCCCATAATTCCCGAAAGGAACATAAGAACGCCAACTGCGGTGGAGATAAGCTCGTAAACGGGCATGGAGAAATCAAGCGAAACGATGGAATCCCACGCCGAAAGCACCGAGCTGATGCCCAGCAGTATATAAATTATGCTGATAACTATTCTTGTAGTCTCTATTTTTGAAGCAATGCTTTTTTTAGCCATATAAACGCCCTCCTTGCGCCTACCGCAATATTTTCCTATTTTATATTTTACATCAAACGAAGGGCTTTGTCAAGATAAAACGGCGTTGCCGTTTTATCAATGATGTATTTGCCTTACGGCAAATATGATATACGCTTCGCGTATGATGAATGATGTATTTGCCTTACGGCAAATATTAAGGTAGCTTTTTGCAAGGCAAAAAGCATTCCTATTGGAAACGGAACAGCGCAATTTTAGCGTCATTCCGAAGCTCTTACGAGCTACTTCGAGTAAGAGCGAGCGAATCCCGCCGTTTTCCCGCAGAAAAACGGCGCTTGATGTTAGCACCGAACTGATTTATTAGGGAATAGCACCAAAAAATACGGCTATGAAGTATTTGCGGTGCTTGCACATATAAGGCTCTCCCTGCGGGAGAGCTGGCGCGTTAGCGACTGAGAGGGGGCGCGTAAGCCCTCTCCGTCACGCTCCGCGTGCCA
>JAZPZM010000101.1:0-2144 GCA_045544735.1 Eubacteriales bacterium | reverse complement strand
GGCTTCAAGTCCTCGCACATACATCACAAGAAAAATAAGCCCCGTTCCGATCACGGCGACGGTCAAATCTACGGGGTGGAAGCTCGGCGCGAATGTGTCAAACGCTTTTGCAAAGCCCTCGCCCATAGCTAACAACGTTTCCATAACATCGTCCCGCAAGGAAAGACGGATAGCCTCTGTGAGCTTGTCAAAGAGATAGACAAAAGCGAGATACGGGAGCTTTAACAAAATAGGCTTGATTGATTTCTTTTTCATAGCGTCAGCCCCCGATCTTTCTTGTTGACTTTCTCGCGCTGTGCGTTCCGCGCCGCCGCTTTTTCTCTCATCGTGGCAAGCAGTTTCTTGATAGACGGCTTCTGTTCCTTTGTCAGCTTCTTTGCGGAAAACTCCTTAAATGCCGCCGTCAGAACGTCAGCGTCGCGCCCTTTGAAAAATACAAGATAGCGGGGCGGGTTTTCGGTTGCGTCCTTTTTCAGCGCGAAGTCTATGCCGTATTTCTTCGCCGTAGCGGTAAAGTCCTTGATATTGCTATCGGTGATCTCAATGTTTGAAATGCCCGTGTTCTGCTTCATAAGCTGTTTTAGGGTCTGCTTGCCGCGCGGCTGTTTGCCCCTCTGTGCTTTCATTTTTGCAAGCACTTGTTTGATTGCCGCTTGCAGAACGGAAGCGGTCAGCTTGGTTGTTTTGATTGAAACGGCTACCACTTTTTCGTTTACCTGGTCTTGCATTGTGTTCCTCCTTTCACGGAATAAGATTTTGTGTTAGGGCGGTACCCCCGAACGGTACGGATTTGTCATACGGTATCACCCCCTCGGATTATTCTTTTTTGAAATAGCCCGCCGCCATATCGTGAGCGACAAGGGCGGTATAGTAGTTGTCTATGGTGGACGGTGCGTTAAAGAGTACAGCCCGTAGATACTGCTTGATGTTGCGTACCTTTGTTGTGTTCTGCTTCATACAATCCAAAACAAACTCTATATGCGAGCTATTCAGCTTCAAAAATTTTGACTTGACAAGCTCTGCGGGGTAGTCGTCGCCCGCTATGCGTAGCGTCTTTCTTGCCGTACATACCGTTTCAAGAATGAGGTCAAGAATTTCGTCAATACGGTCTTTGTCATATTTGTTATCGTGTAGGAGAATATCATAGTCGATATTGTCCTTGATGATCTCCCGATATATTTCTACTGCGCTTTGTGTCGCCGCTTCTTTTCCTTTCCGTTCCGTCGGCTCTGCCGCGTCCTCCCCGTAAGGTGATGGGGTCAGTGATTTTTCAAATCGCGGGGAAAGGATAGGAATGGAATCGGTATTTGATAAATCCGTAATTGATTTATCTTTTTTCGGTAAGTTAGTATTTAATATATCTTTATTTATTTGCGTTGGATTTTCCAACGTAGGTTTTTCCAACGTAGGTTTTTCCAACGTAGGATTATCCAATGTAGGTAAATCCGACGTAGGCTGTTGTGGTTGCTCATAGATCACATAGTCGGCACCGCACAAGTGTCCTTTCTCGTCGCGTTCTCTTGATCGGACGATATATCCCGCCTTTTCAAGCTCGCGTATAGCTTCGCGGATAGCGTCTATCTTTTCTCGGTTGATGTATGACAGCCCCGCAAGGGTATAGTCCCAATCTTCGGGTAGGGAGAGCATTTGCGACAACAGCCCCTTTGCCTTTAAGGTCAAGTTTTTGTTTCGTAGGTGGTGATTGCTCATAACGGTATATCCCACGTTTCGCTCCACCCGAAAAACTGCCATTGTGTATCACTCCTTTGCAATAGAAAAAGCGGCGTTCCTATCTTCCCGTGTGGGAATTAGTAAACGCCGCTTTTCTGCTCGGCAATATAGTCTTTGATGATTTCGCCAAAATCAGCCGTAAAGGAAAATATGAAGTATTCCAACACGGCTGGGTCTGCGCCCATCGGCTCGGCTTCTGCGGAGAACTGCAAGCCCATCAGCCCGTAAAGTGCTTTGATGATCTTGAACAGCTTGCCGCGATCTGTGGGGGTGTTCATTGAAACGAAAATATCTGTCAAGCGGTTTATCGTTTCCTTGTCGCCGCCCGTTGATACCCATACCATTTCAGCGAATGGCTGTGTAATCGCGCCCGATACAAGATTGATCTTGCCCTTGCAAATTTCTCCGTTTTG
>JAZPZM010000100.1:0-26098 GCA_045544735.1 Eubacteriales bacterium | reverse complement strand
AGCGCGTCCTACTTCACCCTTACATGAGAAAAATTAAGAAGAAAATGGAGAAAATTGTATGAAAAAAGCAGCCCCACCAAATCAATGATGAGACTGCAAAAATTTGCCCCAAAGAGGCTATTCGGTTGTGTACTTTTTCACGTTTATTATTCCCACTCTATCGTAGAAAAAGGCTTCGGTGAGAGGTCGTAGAGGACGCGGTTGACGCCCTTTACCTCGTTTACTATCCTTTCGGTAACTCTTTGCAGGAATGCAAAATCAAGGGGCGCGGCGGTCGCGGTCATTGCGTCGACGGTGTTTACCGCGCGAATGACTACTGCCCACTCGGTCGAACGCGCGTGGTTGCGCACGCCAACGCTCTTCATATCGGGAATGGCGGTGAAATACTGCCATACCTTGCCGACGAGACCTTCCTTTGCAAACTCCTCGCGCAGAATTGCGTCGGAGTGGCGTACTGCCTCAAGTCTGTCGCGCGTGATCGCGCCAAGGCAGCGCACGCCGAGTCCGGGACCGGGGAAGGGCTGACGGTTTACCATATTGTCGGGAAGTCCGAGAGCCGCGCCGCAAGCGCGTACCTCGTCCTTAAAGAGCATCTTAAGAGGCTCGACAAGCTCGAACTTGAGGTCCTCGGGAAGTCCGCCTACGTTGTGGTGGGACTTTACGTTCTTTGCGGTCTTTGTGCCCGACTCGATGATGTCGGGGTATATCGTACCCTGCGCAAGGAACTTCACGCCCTCGGAAGAAAGGCGGCGAGCCTCCTCCTCGAAGATGCGGATAAATTCCTCACCTATTATCTTACGCTTGCGCTCGGGATCGGCAACGCCCGCAAGCTTATCAAGATATCTGTCAACAGCGTCAACGTAGATAAGGTCGGCGCCAAGCTCCTTGCCAAACACCTGAACGACCTCCTCGGGCTCGCCCTGACGGAGCAGACCGTGGTTGACGTGAACGCAGGTAAGGCGGTCGCCTATAGCGCGGATGAGAAGCGCGGCAACGACGGACGAGTCAACTCCGCCCGAAAGCGCGAGAAGCACGCGTCCGTCACCGACCTGACGGCGGATAAGCTCCACCTGATCGGCAATAAAGTTTTCCATATTCCAGTTAGCGTCAGCGCCGCAGGTGTCAAAGATAAAGGGCTTCAACATCTCGATAACGGCGTCATCGTCCGCGCTCAGCGCAGGTGCGCCGTCGCAGTCGATGGAGAGGGTGGGTACGCCTGCGGCAAGGATAGCCGCCGAGGGCTTGACCTCCACACCGTCAACTATGCGGTTCTCACCGCCGTTGAAGATGATACCCTTGACGTTGGGGATAGCGGCAAGCGCCTTTTCGTCAAGGTCGTGGGGGTGGATCTCGCTATATACGCCTACGCGGCGGATAAGGCGGGCAAGGCGAGCGTTTTCGGTGCTGCCCAGATCAATAATGAGGATCATGTCTTGTTGCATTTTTTATACCTCCGAATCCATAAGGATTAAATTACTTGCTTTGATTTTTGCTTATATAGCGGGCAACGTATACGCCGCTTGCGGATGCGTGGGACAGCGAGTGCGTCGTGCCGCCGCAATCACCGATAACGAAAAGTCCCTTGTGGCAGGTCTCAAGGTTGTTGTCCGTTTCGACCTCCATATTATAGAACTTGACCTCAACGCCGTAAAGGAGCGTGTCGTCGTTCGCCGTACCGGGGGCTATCTTGTCAAGCGCGTATATCATCTCGATTATTCCGTCAAGAATACGCTTGGGGATAACGAGGCTGAGGTCACCGGGCGTTGCGCTGAGCGTGGGAGTCATAAAGTTCTCCGCGATTCTGCCCGCATTACTCCTGCGTCCTCTTATAAGGTCACCGAATCGCTGTACCATAACGCCGCCGCCAAGCATATTGGAAAGCCTTGCAATGCTCTCGCCGTAGCCGTTGCTGTCGCGGAACGGCTCGGAAAAATGCTTCGCAACGAGAAGGGCAAAGTTAGTATTGCCCGTCTGCTTTGCGGGGTCCTCGTAGCTGTGACCGTTAACGGTAACGATGCCGTTGGTGTTCTCGTTTACGACCGCGCCGCGCGGATTCATACAGAACGTGCGCACAAGGTCTTGGAATTTTTCGGTGCGGTAAACTATCTTGCTTTCGTAAAGCTCGTCCGTCAGGTGAGCGAATATCTCATAGGGAAGCTCCACTCTGACACCGATATCCACGCGGTTGGAGCGCGTAGGTATCGCAAGCTCGCGGCAGACCTTTTCCATCCACTTGCTTCCCGAACGACCTGCGGAGATAACGCAAAGGTCAGCGTCGTACTCGCCGCCCGCCGTTACGAGCGTGTAGCCCGCGCCGTTCTTTTTAACGTCGGTAACTGCCGTGCGGAAGAAAAAATCCACCTTATCCTTAAGTCCGTCGTAAAGATTTTGCAAAACTACGTAGTTTATATCCGTTCCGAGATGGCGCACCGACGCGTCAAGCAGGTGCAGACCGTTTTGCAGACAGAGCGTTTTTATCTTCGAGTTTGCGGTGGAATAGAGCTTCGTGCCCTCTCCGCCGTTTTCCACGTTTATCTTGTCGACGTAGTGCATAAGCTCAAGCGCCTCTGCCTTGCCGACGTATTCGTGAAGCGTGCCGCCGAACTCGTTGGTTATATTGTATTTACCGTCGGAAAATGCGCCCGCGCCGCCAAAGCCGTTCATAATTGCGCAGGTCTTGCAGCCTATGCAGGACTTTATCTTCTTTCCGTCGATGGGACATTTTCTTTCTTCAAGGGGCGCGCCCGTTTCAAAAACGGCGATCTTGCCGCTAAAGCCGAGCTTGACAAGCTCGTAAGCGGTAAAGATACCGCCGGGACCCGCTCCGATTATCGCAACATCATATTTCATTGGTGTTTTCCTTACGTTATTTTTGTTACACGCAATATAATATCACAAAACGCGCGCAAAATCAATTATTTTTTTGAAATTTCATTGACGAAACGCAAAAAATACTATATAATAATTTCATTAATTCTGCACAAAAGGGCTTTTTTCGATAAGTCCCTCGGCAAAAGGAGAAAAATGTATAATTTCAACGCTCAAAAAGCCACCGCCGCTTGCATAGAGTGGATACGCGAGTGGTTCGAAAATAACGGAAAGGGCTGTAACGCCATAGTCGGCATTTCGGGGGGCAAGGACTCCTCGGTGGTCGCCGCGCTCTGCTGTGCCGCACTCGGCAAGGACAGAGTTTTCGGCGTGCTGATGCCCGCGGGCGAGCAGTTTGACATTGATTGCTCCTATCAGCTCGTAAATCACCTCGGCATAGACTTCGTCACGATAAACGTGGGAAGCACCATTGACGCGCTCAAGGAAGCCGTCGGCGAACAGCTCGGCACTCTTACGGCGCAATCCGTGCAAAATATCCCGCCGAGAATAAGAATGGCAACGCTCTACGCCGTTTCGCAATCCAAAAACGGCAGAGTGGCAAACACCTGCAATCTTTCCGAGGATTGGGTAGGCTATTCCACGCGCTACGGCGATGCCGCGGGGGATTTTTCACCCCTTTCGCACTTCACCGTCGCGGAAGTAAAGCAGATAGGCAGATACCTCGGCTTGCCCGAAAATCTTGTTGAGAAAGTCCCCATCGACGGACTTTGCGGCAAGACCGACGAGGACAATCTCGGCTTCACCTACGCGGAGCTTGACGCGTATATCCGAGAGGGTATCGAACCCGAACCTTCAAAGAAGGAGCGCATCGACCGCCTGCACAAAATAAATCTTTTCAAGCTTCGCTTTATGGATTGCTTCAAATACTCCTCGGAGGAAGAAAATGTCTGACGCTATAAAGGCAAGCATCGACACCTCTGCCCTGCCCGACCTTGCTTCCCCGACCGCCGCCGCACTCGCCTATCTCGGTGACGCGGTGCTTGAGCTGCTCGTGCGCGAAAGGCTCGTTTCCCGCGGACTTTGCGCGTCGGCAACGCTTAACAGCGCGGCTCTCGGCTACGTTAAGGCATCGGCACAATCCGCGGCTGTGGAAAGGCTGCTCCCCCATCTCACCGAGCGCGAGGAAGCGATATACAAGCGCGGAAGAAACGCAAGCCACGGCAAGAACACGCCCAAGAGCGCAAGCGTTGCCGAATACCGTCGCGCAACGGGGCTTGAGGCGCTTTTCGGTCAGCTTTATCTTGACGGCAACGCCGAGCGTATGCGCGAGCTTTTTGCGCTCGCTTATCCCGAAGAAAATAATTTATAAAGAGGTAATAGAAATGGCAAACCCTAAAATCGAGATCGTTGTAAAAAACTTCGGCACTATGACCGCCGAGCTTTACCCCGAATTCGCCCCCAAGACCGTTGAGAACTTCCTTTCTCTCATCGACAAGAATTTCTTTGACGGGCTCATCTTCCACCGCATCATCAAGGGCTTTATGATACAGGGCGGCGGATATGATGAAAAATTCGACCACCGCGACGCAGAGGCTATAAAGGGCGAGTTCGCCGCAAACGGCTTTATGCAGAACACCTTGAAACACACGCGCGGCGTGCTTTCAATGGCTCGCACGTCCGACCCCAACTCCGCATCCTCGCAGTTCTTCGTAATGCACAAGGATGCGCCCCATCTTGACGCGCAGTACGCAGGCTTCGGACTCGTTACCGACGGACTTGACGTGCTTGACAAAATTGCAAGCGTAAAGACGGGAAGCATCGGCTTCTATATGCAGGACGTTCCCCGCGAGGCGGTAGTTATAGAAACGATTCGCAGAGCCTGACGGTTTTTGAAAAACAGAGAAGATTCTCGGAATTTTCTCTGTTTTTTCTTTTTTTATATTGATTTGTTAAGTGATTTATAGTATAATAGATTGAATATTTATTTTTTCAGGAGTTTACTTATGGCTGATTTTAACGCCCCATACGAATACGTCGTAGCGCAGAAATCCGAGGGAAAATGGCGTACCCGACGAATTCTCCTTATAATGCTTTACGTAATTTATCCGATCTTGGCACTCGTCGTAGGCTTTATCACAAGGCTCGGCGTGCCGATGCTCTGCTTTATTCCGCTCAGTGAATGGATGCTCATTTTCTTCACTTGGCGTTACGTAAAGCTTGAATACGAATACGCGATAGTTTCGGGCGTGCTTACCTTTTCCGTTATATACGGCGGTCGCTCGCGCCGCGAAAAGCTGACCTTCCCCCTTCGCTCCGCCACGCTCATAGCACCCGTGGGCTACCGTATGCACGAGGACAAACTTGAGCTTTTCGACCCCGAGATCGTCTATAACGCCATTGGCGACTCCGATAGTCCCGACAAATATTTTGCCATCTTCACGAGTGACGAGGGCAAAAGATGCGTCTTTTACTTTGAGGCGACGGAGCATATGATAAAGACCTGCCGCTTCTATAACCCCTCGTCAACCGTCGTTACGAAAGTGAGATACTGATGGAAAGAATTGCATCCTTTACCGTAGACCACGACCTTCTTACCGAGGGCATATACGTCAGCCGCGTTGACGGCGACGTGGTAACGTACGATCTGCGTATGCGCCGTCCCAACGGCGGCGACTACGTCACTCCCCTTGCCGCACATTCGCTTGAGCATATGCTTGCAACGTATATGCGCGCGGGCGAGGCGGGCGAGCGCGTGATATACGTCGGGCCAATGGGCTGTCGCACGGGCTTTTATCTCCTGATGCGCGGCAGTACCGCCGACAATGAAAAAAACCTTGCCGCGCTTAAAAACGCGCTTGAAAAAATAATAAACCACGAAGGCGCGATGCCGGGCGCGAGACGGCGCGAATGCGGAAATTTCCGCGCGCTATCCGTCACGGCGGCGAAATCCGAGGCGGCGCGATACCTTGACGCATTGAACGCAAGAGAGCAGACCTTCGTTTATTCGGGCAATACTCTTGACGGCGGAATATAAAAATCAAACGGGCTTGTATAATTATGGAAAACACGTGTAAAATAGGAATAATAGTTGCTATGCGCTCCGAGCTTGAAAAGCTCGCGGGGATGATAAGCTCACCCACGGCGGAGAAAATAGGAGCGCACGAATTTATAAGCGGAAGGCTTGTCGGGCGCGACGTTATACTCGTTTGTTGCGGAGTCGGCAAGGTCAACGCCGCCGCCTGCGCCGCCGAGATGATAATGCGCTACGCGCCCACCGCCGTGATAAACACGGGCGTTGCGGGAGGTCTTGCCGACGGAATGCGCGCAGGTGACATCGTAGTTGCCGACGGCGCCGTGGAGCACGACCTTGACTACGGCGAGCTTGGCGACGAGCGCGGAATGATATTCTTCCCCGACGGGCGCGAGGAAAAGCTCCTTGCCGCCGACGAAAATACCGCCGACGCTCTCTACCGCGCCGCAGAAAAAGCCGCACTTCCCGTGCGCCGCGGAGTAGTTGCGTCGGGCGACGTTTTCGTGAGCGACAGCAAGAAAAAGCAGGACATCGTCAGCACCTTCGGCGCGGTTGCCTGTGAAATGGAGGGCGCGGCTATCGCCCACGTCTGCCGACTCTTCGGCACGCCTTTTGGCATTTTGCGCTCCATCTCCGACTGTGCAAACGAGGACTCCCCCGTTGACTTCCCAACCTTTGTAAAGCTCGCCGCCGACAACGCGGCAAGCGTTATTGCCAACTATCTTGACAGCTTGAATTAATCCAACTCTTTTTTGACGAAAGGATTCTTCCAATGGTAAAGAAGCCAAAATACTACGATTCAAAAAAATGTGACAATATTCGCTCTATGCTGCGCTCTTCCGAGCGCCTTTACGGCTCTCGCGTCGCGTTTATGCAAAAGGAAAACGGCGCGTACCGCGACACCACCTACTCCGAATACCGCGATATGGTCGAGGAGCTTGGCACGGAGCTTTACGCGCGCGGATACGCGGGCAACCGCATAATCGTTATGGGCGAAAACTCGCTTGAATGGGCGACGGTCTATATGGCAACCGTTTGCGGCCTCGGCGTTATCGTTCCCGTTGACAAGGAGCTTCCCGACGAGGAGCTGAAAAACATTGCGAAGCTCAGCGAGGCACGCGCAATATTCTGCTCCCCCCACCTTAAAGACAAGGCGGAAAGCCTTGGCATTGACACGTTCACCTTCGACGATATATATTCTCTCATCGCGTCGGGCGCAAAGCGTCTGAAATGCGGCGAGCGCGATTATCTGCGCCTGCCCATAAATAACGACGCTATGGCGATACTCATATTCACGTCGGGCACGACGGGCGTTTCAAAGGGCGTTATGCTCTCAAACAGAAACGTCTGCTACACCCTCTCCGAGATAGGCACGATGATACAGGCGGACTGCACCGACCGCGTGCTTTCCATCCTTCCCCTGCACCACGTTTACGAGGCGACCTGCGGCTTCCTTTTCGTTCTCAGCATCGGCGGCTCTATCGCCTTTGCGGAAGGACTGCGCTATATCACGCGCAATATTCAAGAGGTCAAGCCCACCGCGATATTCTGCGTTCCCATACTGCTTGAGACCATATATCACAAGATCTGGGCAAACATCAAGCGCAAGGGAATTGAGAAAAAGGTGCGCAACGCCATAAGGCTGACGGGCAAGAATATGAAGCTCAAGCGCCGTATTTTCTCCGAGATACACGATTCTCTCGGCGGAAACTTGCGCCTTATCATAAGCGGCGGCGCGGCGGCAGACCCGATGGTAATAAAGGGTATGCGCGACCTCGGCTTTTTGACGCTTCAGGGCTACGGACTTACCGAATGCGCCCCCATCGCCGCAGTAAACAAGGACGATTTCTACCGCGACAGCGCCGCAGGACTTGCCACGCCGCACAGCGTGCTTGACGTTTACGACGTTCAGCACGACGGCACGGGCGAGATTCGCGTAAAGGGCGACAACGTAATGCTCGGCTACTACGGCGACCCCGAGCTCACCGCCAAGACCATACGCGGCGGTTGGCTGTATACGGGCGACCTCGGATAATTCGACGACGATGGATTTTTGTATATCACGGGCAGAAAGAAGAACGTCATAGTCACCGCGGGCGGAAAGAACGTTTTCCCCGAAGAGCTTGAGACCTACCTTTGCCGCAACGAATTCGTTGGCGACGCGGTAGTCGTAGGATACGTCAACGAGTCCAAGGGTGACTACGACATCGTCGCAGTTCTCTACCCCAACGATGCCGCTTTTGTCGAAACGTACGGCAGAGGATACTCGCAAGGTCAGGTGGAAGCTGAATTTTCCAAGGCTATTGAGGACACCAACTCGCTCGTTCAGGACTATAAGCGTATACATTTCTTCGTTACGAGACAAGAAAAGTTTGACAAGAATTCTTCAAGAAAAATTCGCCGCGCGGGAGTTGCCGAGGAAGCACGGGCAGAATATCTGCGCAAGCTGGCGAGAAGATGACGGCAAAGGAGAAAAAAGACTATGCACATTTCTATAACGGGTCGCCTTGGCAGCGGCAAATCCACCGTGGCAAAGCTCCTTGCCGCAAGCGAGGGCTTTGAGATATACAGCACGGGCACGATACAGCGTAAAATTGCCGCAGATATGGGGCTTACCACGCTCCAGATGAATCAGCTGATGAACAGCGACCACAAATACGACCATATGCTTGACGATACCGTTACAAAGATATCCGTTGAGCGCGCGAATGAAACTTTGCTTTTTGACTCGCGCATGGCTTGGCATTTTGCGCGAAACAGCTTCAAGGTCTATCTTTTCGTTGCCACCGACGTTGCGGCGCGCCGCGTTATGCGCGACTGCCGCGGCTCGGTCGAATGCTACGCCTCCGTAGATGATGCAATAGAACAGCTTAACGCGCGTATGCTTGCCGAAAACGTGCGTTACCGCGAGCTTTACGGTGTTGACCACCTTGACCTTAACAACTTCGACCTCGTGGTAAACACCGAGAACATATCCCCCGAAAAAACCTGCGAAATAATTATGAGCGAATTCGCTAAATACTGTAACTCACCCGACTCCTACGCCCGCCCCGCTATGTTCTACATGGACGGTGCGGTAACATCGGTAAAATAAACATAAAAAAGAGGTGTCAAGAATGTATGACGTTCTAATCATCGGTTGCGGCGTAACGGGCGCGGCAACCGCGTACACGCTCGCCCGATACGACCTGAAGGTCGGAATCGTCGAGCGCTTCAACGACGTTGCCTGTGCCACTACGAAGGCAAACAGCGCTATCATGCACGCAGGCTACGACCCCAAGCCCGAATCTCGTATGGCTCCCCTTAACCGCCGCGGAATCGCGCTGGCAAAGGAAATTTGCGACAAATTGCACGTGGAGTACAAGCCCATGCAATCCCTCGTTATCGCGTTCAACGAGCACGATATGAAGGAAGTTCACGCACTTTACGAGCGCGGACTTAAAAACGGCGTAAACGTAAAGGTGCTTGACCACGACGAGCTTATGAAGGCAGAGCCCGCCATAAATCCCGCCGCCATCGGTGCGCTGTGGTCCGACGACTCCGCCATCATCAATCCTTGGGAATTTGCTACCGCTATGGCAGAGGTAGCGGTCCTCAACGGCGCGGAGCTTATGCTCTCCACGAAGGTCGAGAACATAAAGAAAAACGCCGACTCGCTCACCGTAGTTACCGACAAGGGCGAGCTCCAAACGAGATACGTAATAAACGCCGCGGGCTGTCACTCCGCCGATATCGCCAAGATGGTAGGCGACGACAGACTTACGCAGACCAATATGTCGGGACAGTATTTCGTGCTTGACAAGGCAGAGGGCGCGAAGGTAAACTCCGTTATCTTCCGTTGCCCCGACGAAAACGGATTCAAGGGAATACTCGTTTCCCCGACCGTTCACGGAAACCTGATAGTAGGCCCTGACGCTAACCCCGCACGCGACGGCGACGACGTAAGAACTACGTCCGACATCCTTGCAATGCTCAGAGCGCGCGGACTTGAATCCGTGCCGTCCATAAATTACCGCAATATTATCCGTCAGTACGCGGGTGTCCGCCCCACTACTCAAACCAAGGACTTCACCATCGACGTAAGCCCCGCTTGCGAGCGAATGATAAATCTCGCGGGAATGTGCTCCCCCGGTCTCTCCTCTGCCCCCGCAGTGGGCGAGGAAGCCGCAAGACTTCTCTCCACCGCGGGACTTGAGCTTAACGCCAAGGAAAGCTTTAAGGACGAGCGTCCGCCCGTAGTTCATCTTGCAAGCATGAGCGCCGACGAAAAGCGTGCGCTTATCGCCAAGAACCCCGCATACGGTAAGATCATCTGCCGTTGCGAGACCGTTACCGAGGGCGAGATAGTCGACGCTATCCACCGTCCCATCACTCCCCGCTCCATCGACGCTGTAAAGCGCCGTTGCCGCGCAGGTATGGGACGCTGTCAGGGAGGCTTTTGCTCCCCCAGAGTTCACGAGCTGATCTCCCGTGAGCTTGGCATTCCCATGGAGGAGATCCCGCTTGACAAGGACGGCTCATTCATCATCACGGGCAAGACGAAGGCGTGAGGTGCAATTATGGAAAGAAATTATGACGTTATTATAATCGGCGGAGGCCCTGCGGGTCTTGCCGCCGCAGTTTCCGCCTATGAAAACGGAGCAAAAAAGCTCCTCGTTATCGAGCGCGACCGCGAGGTAGGCGGTATCCTTAATCAGTGCATACATAACGGCTTTGGACTTCACCACTTCGGTGAGGAGCTTACGGGCCCCGAATACGCGGGACGCTTTGCCGCTATGGTCGCAAAGACCGACGCAGAGGTAGTTACGAACACTATGGTGCTTGACGTTGCCGATGCGGGCGAGTGCCGCAAGGTATCCTGCATCAGCCCCGAACGCGGCTACTGCGAGTACACCGCAGGCGCGGTGGTGCTTTGTATGGGCTGCCGCGAGCGCACGAGAGGCGCGATAGCCATCCCTGGCGACCGCCCCGCAGGCGTTTTCTCGGCGGGTACTGCGCAGAGATACGTTAATATGGAGGGCTATATGGTCGGCAAGCGCGTGGTCATTCTCGGCTCCGGCGATATCGGACTTATTATGGCTCGCCGCATGACGCTTGAGGGCGCAAAGGTGCTTGCTTGCGTTGAGCTTTGCCCCTACTCCAACGGACTTAACCGCAATATCGTACAATGCCTTGAGGACTACGGAATCCCGCTTTACCTCTCCCACACCATCACCGACATCGTCGGCAAGGGCAGAGTTGAAAAGGTAGTCGTTTCAAAGGTCGACGGCGGCAAGCCGATTGCGGGTACTGAATTTGAGATAGAATGCGACACGGTACTGCTCAGCGTCGGACTTATCCCCGAAAACGAGCTTTCCCGCGCCGCAGGAATTGAAATTGACCCCCGTACTAACGGCCCCGTCGTATATGAAAATATGCAGACCATGACCGACGGCATATTTGCCAGCGGAAACGTAGTACACGTTCACGACCTCGTTGACTTCGTAAGCGCGGAGAGCATTCGCGCAGGTAAGGCAG
The DNA here is from genome assembly GCA_045544735.1 of Eubacteriales bacterium. Lineage (GTDB taxonomy): Bacteria > Bacillota > Clostridia > Oscillospirales > CAG-272 > CAG-390. The sequence goes on along the minus strand of JAZPZM010000100.1, from coordinate 14,721 downwards.
CCGCAGAGTTTGCACAGGGCAAGCGCGTCGGCGGCGACGTTATTACCGTCAAGAACGGCGACGGCGTAAACTACACAGTTCCGCAAAAGATACGCCCCGAAAACGTAGAGGGGGGCGTGGATATATTCTTCCGCACCAACCGTCCGCGCCACGACTCCGTGATAAGAGTGCGTTCGGGCGAGGTCGAGATATGCAAGTTCAGCCGCGAGCATATGGCTCCGGGTGAAATGGAAAAGATACGCATTCCCTCCGTTCTGCTTGCAAAGGCGCAGGGCGAGATAACGGTCTGCGTTGAGGACAAGGAGGCGTAAAATGAAAGAGCTTATCTGCATAGTATGCCCCAAGGGCTGTCATCTCACCGTAGACGAGGAAAACGGCTACGCCGTAAGCGGAAACAACTGTCCGCGCGGCGAGGAATACGGCAAAAACGAGGTCATCGCGCCCAAGCGCACTATCACGTCCACCGTCAAGGTAAGCGGCGGACTCTACCCCCGCCTTCCCGTAAAGACCGACAAGCCCATTCCCAAGGAATTGATATTCGATGCTATGAAGCTGCTTGACGAGGTGGAGCTGACCGCTCCCGTAAAGGTCGGCGACGTCGTTATCGAGAACGTTCTCGGTACGGGCGCAAGCTTTATCGCAACGCGAAATATGTAAAAAATACCGCAGAGAGTTGGCGTGATACTCTTATCGGAGTATCACGCCAGTTCTATTCGCCTGTGGCGAGTGATATTGCTACGCAGTGATATTCGGCTCGCGCCGAGTGGTATTCGCTTCGCGAGTTTCAGGGCGAATAGAATACCACTGAAGCCGCAAGGCTTCAATATCACTATTGCGGCAGCAATAATATCACTCTTTGCGAAAGCAAAGAATATCACTAAAAAAGCAGAAAAAGAGAGAGAGCTTCACGGAATTTTGTAACCGCGTTACTCTCTCTTCTGTTTTTATTGCAAGTTTCGCATTTGTTTAACAAATGCACAGGGCTATGCCCATTCTCTCTGCGGTATTTTTATTCCCACGGCCGTTATTTTGCCGATATCGGCAAAATAACGGCAAAAATCCACCAAAATTTCTATTGATATTTTGCCGATAGTGTGGTACTTCGCTGATTATTCCTCTGGATTTTGCTTTCTTGCCGCTTGAACGAAGGCGTCGAAAATGGCGCGCGATACGCGGTCGGTCTCGTAGAGCATTTCGGGGTGCCACTGCACGCCGAGCGCAAAACGGCCCATCGGGCGCTTCAGCTCTATCGCCTCTACCGTTCCGTCGTCGGCGCAAGCGGTGATCTTGTACCACGGGGATACGTCCTTTATCGCCTGATGATGGAAGCTGTTTACAGTTATCCGCTCGTCGCCCGCAAGGCGCAAAACCAAGCTGTCGGGCGCAAGATTTACGCTCTGGGGGCGGCACTCGCGCGGCTCGGACTGTCTGTGTCCGTCCATATCCTGAATAAGCGTACCGCCGCAGGCAACGTTTATTACCTGAATACCACGGCAGATTCCGAGAATGGGCTTGGGGCTTTCCTTTAATTCCTCAAGCAAGGCAAGCTCAAACTCGTCCCTCGCGGCGCATATCTCAACGTTCTCGCCGGTAATCTCCTCGCCGTAATACTTGGGGTCGATATCCACACCGCCCGCAAAGAGAAATCCGTCGAACTCGCCGTGAATTTCCTTTGCCCTCTCAGCGCCGAGCGTGTACGGCAAAAAGACGGGCATTCCTCCCGCCTCGTAAACGGCTGAAAAATAGTTCTGATTCATTTTTATAGTTCTATCGTCCACCATCGAGGACGTTATGCCTATAAGCGGTCTCGTTTTCTTTTTCATATCTACCTCGCAAATACAAGTGTGATGCTACCATTATACAACAAATATCCACACTTTGCAACAAAAATATTTTTTATTTGTTTTTCCTTCGCAAATCTTCAATAAAATTATATAGAACTTGACATTTTCGCTTTTTTGTGCTATCATTTATGTTAAACAAAACGCGGCTACGCCGTAATAAAAGCTCTTTATGAGCAAAAAGGAGATCGTTATGAAATCAACACGCAAAAATCAAGAAATGATAAAGAAGCTTACGCTCGTAGCAATGTTCACGGCTATCGTTGCTATACTTGCATATTTTGGCGGATTTATTAAAATAGGCGCTCTCGCCTCCATTTCCCTGACGCTCATCCCCATCGTGCTCGGCGGCGCTATCTGCGGTCCCATCGTCGGCGCGTGGCTCGGTCTTGTGTCGGGTGCTGTATTCTTCGCAACCGCAGACGCTGCCTATTGGCTTGGTCTTAGCGTTGGCGGAACTATCGTAACGGTTCTTATAAAGGGACTTATGGCAGGTCTGCTCGCGGCTCTTGTATACAAGCTCTTGGTAAAAGTAAACCGCTATTTGGCAATTCTCGTCAGCGCAGTGGTCGCCCCCGTAGTCAACACGGGACTCTTTATTCTCGGCTGCTTCGTCTTTTTCTTTGACAACACGGTCGCAGGTGCGGCAAACGCAGGTCAATCCCTGTTCGTTTTCATAGTAGTCGGCTACATCGGCTTAAATTTCGTATTTGAGCTTTTGGCAAATATTCTCGTAAGCCCCGCACTTTTGCGCATACTCAATATAAAAAGCGGCGATATTAAAAGCAAAAACTAAATTCAAGGGCTTTATAAATGAATAAGGTAAGCTTTATTATAAAGCGAGTCGCGAATATGAACGTCGGTGCGATGTTCAAGACCGTCGGCAGAATGCACAAGAAATGCAAAAAAAGCCGCGTAGGACTCCTTTTCGACGTTATAAGATGCGGCGCGAAATACGGCGCAGGCTATCTTGATTACGAATATTTTGAGTTTTATAATCTCGACGACGAACAAAGAGCGTCGTATATCGTAAGAACCACCAATAACCTGATAATCGCCCATTGCAACAAGCGCGAGCATTATCATTGGCTGCACGATAAGATAGATTTCAACACGCGCTACAATGACTTTTTGCACCGCGGCTGGATAGATTTCCGCACCGCGACGAAGGAAGAATTCCTTGAATTCGTCAAGGACAAAAAGGCGCTGATGGTAAAGATAGTCGACGCATCGTGCGGTATCGGCATTGAAAAGATAAACGTCGCGGACTACGCGGACGGCGAGGCGGTGTACGAAAAGCTAAAGACTATGCCCAACGCCCAGCTTATCGAGGAATACGTCGTTCAGCACAAAAAAATGTCCGAGCTTTATCCCCACTCGGTAAACACCTGCCGCATAACCACGTTGCTCGTCGGTGACGAGGTGCATATCATAAATTCGAGCATCCGCATAGGAAACAACAACAGCGTGGTCGATAATATATCAAGCGGCGGAATGTCCACCGTCGTGGATACCGCAAGCGGCACTATCCTCTTCCCCGCGAGCGACGAGGACGGCAAAAAATACGAGAGCCACCCGATGACGGGTACTCCCATCAAGGGCTTTACCGTGCCGCATTGGGATGCCGTTATTGATATGTGCAAGCGCGCGGCAAAGATAACTCCCGAGCTTCGCTTTTGCGGCTGGGACGTTGCAATAACGGACGAAACGCCCCTGCTCATCGAGGGAAATCAGCTCCCCGGCTACTTCCTTTTCCAGCTTCCGCCGTCAATGCAAAACGGCAGAGCGCAGGGTATGAAGCCGCGCTTCAAGGAGCTTTTGAAGGACGAATTCGAAGTAAAATAATTTAAGGGCAACCGAACTCGGTTGCCCTTTTGGTTTAGCTTTTTATCGAGAAACTAAATTACTTGGTGCTGTTGCCCTTGATCTCGTTCTCGTACTTCTCAACCATCTTCTTAACCATCTGACCGCCGATAGAGCCAGCCTGACGAGCGGTGATGTCACCGTTGTAGCCCTGGTTAAGGTTTACGCCTACCTCGTTAGCAGCCTGCATCTTGAACTGCTCGAGAGCCTTCTTGGTTTCGTTGTTCTTTGCCATTTTAAATCTCCTTGTGCTCGCTCGCGTGCGCGGGTGAGCGAATCTATATTGAATTGAGCCCACGCCGCGCCGCAAGCGGCTTTCGCCGTCGAAGCGTGTCGCGTTCTCTGCTAATATTGTGCGCCGCCATTCTTTTTTTATGTTTGGCAATTTTTGAAATTAAAATCAAAGCCGAGCGCCCTTTTGGACGCTCGGCACGGAGGTTATTTTTTTGAATTTGGCAGGAGGAACTGTTTCGCCAAATCCCTTATTTACTTTTCTTATCTGCCGCGGAGCAACAGCAGCTCTTTGAGCCGCAGCTCTTTGAGCCGCAGCTCTTGGCGTACGGACAGCCGACGCATTTCTGACCGCTTTTTTTCGCGCGGTAGATATAAAACGCGGCAAGCCCTACGATAACGGCAACTATTGCAATTATAATATAATTTTCCATTTTTCAATAATTTTTACCGCTGACAGCTCTCAATCGGATTTATTTTGCGCCCAGCGCGTATTCCTTTTTGAGCTTACCGTCCGAGCGGAGACAAAGTGCAACGATAACGCCTACGAATGCGGCAACCGCAACTCCACCAAGCACGGTGGGAAGAAGCGCGAGCGTTGCGGGAGCAGTAACGAGCGTACCGATAGTGTAAACGAGGTATCCGATGGTGTAACCGACGCCAAGCTGGAAGCCGATTCCGCCCCAGAGCCATTTCGCGCTCTTCATTTCGGAGTTCATAGCACCGATGGCGGCAAAGCAAGGCGGCGTAAAGAGGTTGAACATCAGGTATGCAAGCGCGGCGACCTTCGTTATAGCAAATGCGGCGGCAACCTCCGCACCTGCACCCTCCATAAGAGCAAGCTCCTCGGTGTCGATGAGGTTTTCAAGTCCGACGAAGCAAACCGCGAGAGTTCCGACTACGTTTTCCTTTGCGATAAAGCCCGTAACTGCGGCGGCTGCCATCTGCCAGGAGAGAACGCCGACAACGGGAATGAGAAGGTATGCGAAGGGGCGTGCGATGGACGCGAGTATCGAGGTATCGGCGCTTGCCGCCTCGGCAAAGCTCCAATCAAACGTCTGCATTATCTGTACTGCGGTGTTGCACAGCAGTATTATCGTAGCCGCCTTGACTATGTACGCCCAGCCGCGCGAGCACATAGACTTGAACGCGCGCCAGAACGAGGGTGTCTTATATTCGGGAAGCTCGATGATGAAGAAGGACTTTCTTGCCTTGTAGCCCGTGATCTTGTTGATGATCAGCGCGCCGAAGAATATGATAACTATGCCCGCAAAATACATAAGCGGACCTACCCAAGAGGCGTCGGAGAAGAACGCGCCCGCGAAAAGGGCGATAACGGGGAGCTTTGCTCCGCAGGGCATAAAGGGCGCAAGCATTGCGGTAGCGCGGCGCTCGCGCTCGTTACGAATGGTACGGCAAGCCATAACGCCGGGGATAGCACAGCCCGTGCCGATAACGAAGGGGATAACGGATTTGCCCGAAAGTCCGACCTTTTTGAAAATGGGGTCAAGAACTACGGAAACGCGAGCCATGTAGCCGCAATCCTCAAGCAGAGCGATGAGGAAGTACATTACCATAACGAGGGGCAAAAAGCCTACTACGGCAACGACACCGCCGATAACGCCGTCGATAAGCAGAGCGTAAAGCAGGGGGGTAGCTCCCTCAAGGAAGCCGCCAACCCAGCCCTGAAAGGACTCAAGCAGAGTTACAAGACCGGGGATAGTCTTGCCCGACTCGAACTCATAGCCCTCTGCGATCCAAACGCCGGGGCCTGCCTGCGAAATCCAGAACACCGCAAACATAATTACGGCAAAGATCGGAATTCCAAGCCACTTGTTGGTAAGAACCGCGTCTATCTTATCGCCGAAGTTTTTGTCCTTCGTATAGACCTTGCGCACCTCGACGGCGGCTACTATCTTGTTGACGAAGGCAAATCTCTTTCTGTCCGCCTCCTCGACCGCCTTTTTATCGGTGAGGTCGATATCTCCCTGCGTATAGGGGGCGGCCTGCGCCTTGCCTACTGCGGCAACCGCCGCCTCGACGACCTTGGAAAGTCCCTCGGCAGAGGTGGATACGGTATCAATTACGGGACAGCCGAGCTTTTCGGAAAGTGCGGCGGTGTCTATCTTGGTTTCCTTTTTCTTATTAACGTCCGCCTTGTTGAGCGCAACTACTACGGGAATACCAAGCTCAAGTATCTGCGTGGTGAAGAACAGGCTTCGGCTTAAGTTGGTAGCGTCCACGATGTTAATAATAACGTCGGGGTTTTCGTTTTTAACGTAAGAGCTTGTTACGCTCTCCTCCGAGGTAAAGGGCGACATAGAATATGCACCCGGAAGGTCAACGGCTATAAGCTCCGCCTCCCCGCTGTAAAAGCTCTTTTTGATCGAATGCTCCTTTTTTTCAACGGTAACGCCCGCCCAGTTGCCGACCTTTTCGTTTTTGCCCGTCAGAGCGTTGTACATCGTGGTCTTACCGCTGTTGGGGTTGCCCGTAAGCGCGATCCTCATTGGATATCCTCCTGATATATGTGAATTAAATTTTACCGTTTCAATCGGTTAGTCTTAACTAACCGATGGGGTTAAAAAAAGCAACTTCGGTTACTTTTTATATTTCAATGACCTCTGCAAGCTGCTTGTCGATATTATATCTTCCGTCCTTGATGGACACGATGCAGCTGCTTCTGAGCTGTGACACCACCGTTATCGGCTCTCCGCTGTAGCAACCGAGAGAAAACAGAAACGCATCAAGCTCCTCGTCATCGGTATTTATATTCTTTATGATATATTCCTTGCCTTCTTCGGCTTGTCTAAGATTCATAGCGATCTCCTTGTCGGTTAGTCTCCACTAACTACATATATTATACACTTTTAACCTCATTTGTCAATACTTTTTTGAATTTTTTCCAAAAATATTTTTACAAACCGACTTTTTTCGCAAAGAATGCGTGAAATATTAAAAAAAACGCTAAAATGATTGACATAATCCGTTTTTAAAGGTATAATAAGCATAATATTAAAATAAGGAAGTTTTCAAAAATGGCTATGACTATCTATGACGAACTGAAAGCCCGCGGTCTTATCGCACAGGTGACCGACGAGGCGCACATAAGCGATATGATAAACAACGGCAAGGCGGTATTCTATATCGGCTTTGACCCCACGGCTGACTCCCTTCACGTCGGTCACTTTATGGCACTCTGCCTTATGAAGAGATTGCAGATGGCAGGCAACAAGCCCGTAGTCCTTATCGGCGGCGGAACTGCTATGATAGGCGACCCCTCCGGACGCACCGATATGCGTTCTATGATGACGCGCGAGACTATCGAGCATAACTGCGAGTGCTTCCGTCACCAGATGGAGCGTGTTATCGAGTTTGGCGAGGACAAGGCTATAATGGTAAACAACGCCGATTGGCTACTCGACCTCAACTACATCGACGTTCTGCGCGAGGTTGGCGCGTGCTTCTCCGTAAACAATATGCTCCGCGCGGAGTGCTACAAGCAAAGAATGGAAAAGGGACTTTCCTTCCTTGAATTCAACTATATGATAATGCAGTCCTACGACTTCTACTATCTGTACCAGAAGTACGGCTGTAATATGCAGTTCGGCGGCAACGATCAGTGGTCGAATATGCTTGGCGGCACGGAGCTTATCCGCCGCAAGCTCGGTAAGGATGCGCACGCGATGACTATCACTCTGCTTCTCAACTCCGAGGGCAAGAAGATGGGCAAGACCGCGTCGGGCGCAGTTTGGCTTGACCCCAAGAAGACCACTCCCTACGATTTCTATCAGTATTGGAGAAACGTTGACGATGCCGACGTTCTCAAGTGCATCAGAATGCTCACCTTCCTTCCCATCGAGCAGATCGAGCAGATGGACTCCTGGGAGGGCAGTCAGCTCAACACCGCAAAGGAGATTCTTGCCTATGAGCTTACCAAGCTCGTTCACGGCGAGGATGAGGCAAACAAGGCGCAGGCAAGCGCGAAATCCCTCTTTGGCGCGGGCGCGGATGCGGATATCCCCTCGGCAGAGCTTGATGCGTCCGACCTTAACGAAAACGGCGAGGCTGATATCATCACCATGCTCGTAAAATCGGGACTCACCCCCTCTCGCTCCGAGGCGCGCCGCGCCGTTGAGCAGGGCGGCGTTACCGTCGACGGCGAAAAGGTCGCAGACGTTAAGGCTACCTTCTCCGCCGACGTTCTCAAAAACGGCGTTCTCCTTCGCAGAGGCAAAAAGGCGTTCAAGAAGGTTATAATTAAATAAGAATGATACTAAAAACCTCGATGTTCATCGAGGTTTTTATTTTCTGACACAAGAAAAACAATCACCTTTGAAAATAAATTTAAATGTAAAAAAATTCTCACAGCTACTTGACAACGCAAAGTAGCTGTGATATAATTGTACCAACCTACTTGGCGGTGCAAAGTAGGTGCGGAGAAGGAGGAATATTTAATGGATGAATCACAATTATTGAGAGGTATTCTCGAAGGGTGTGTTCTTTCTGTAATATCACGGGGTGAGACCTATGGGTATGAGATACTCGCACGGCTTGAGCAAAATGGCTTTGAAAGTCTTTTCGAGGGTACTTTATACCCCGTAATAACCCGTTTGGAAAATAAAGGGCTTATCTCCTGCAGAAAGGAAAAATCTCCCTACGGTCCTATACGCAAATATTATTCCATAACCGCGTTGGGGGAAAAAGCGCTTGATAGTTTCAAGCAAAGCTATCATAAAATAAGCCGCGCCGCAGAAAAAACGTTATTCGATGAGGTATCAGAATGAAAGACAGCTATTTGTTTTATAAGGATAAATTGCAAGGCGAATATAAAAATGCCTTTGAACAGGTTGAAATGTACGTCAACTCCGAAAGCATCGACGAGCTTACGCGCGAAGATAGATTAGGCTCGCTTCTGGATATGCTTCTCAGCGCGCAAGAAGCGGGCAGACCTGTAGAAAAGGTGATCGGCAGAAATATTGAAGAATTTTGCAAAATGTTCTGCTCGGATATGGGCATAAAAAACAAAATATGGCACGCCATGGATATTTTAAAGACCATTGCCATAATTGAGCTTATTTGCGCTGTTCTTGATCTTTTTGCCGTGGATTGGTCTAAAACGGATTTTTGGTCTATGATAAGCACCGCAAACGCATCGGGCTATATTTTCGGCTTTGCCGCCTGCGCGCTTATAGGCTACTTCACTAATTTCATAGTGCGTTTCTTTATGTTCAAAACCCAAAAATTGAATATGAATCTACTAAAATGCATCGTATATTTTATGACGGGCGTTTCCTTTGCGGCGGCTTTCGCGTTACTGTCGTCAGATACATTTAATTTCTTCACCTGTCCTCTGTGGGCGGTCATGCTTGTCTGCGCGATCTACCTTGTGCTTTATTTCATTCTCAATCACAAAAGGCTACGCGAGAAAAAGCAACCCAAGATCAAGTTTTTTGATATGGTCAGCGAACAGTCCCGTGTGGATTACGACTCGATAATGGAAAAGCGATACAACACCTTGAACAAACGCAACCTTAAAAAAGGCAAAAACGCGCTTTCGATGCGGGAATTTTTGGATAAGGAAGAAAAGGATTGCGACAGAAATGATAAAATGGGGTGGTTGTTCTATGGCACTCCCGCTGTCCTCGTATTAGCATTTCTGATTGACAAAGATTTTGATTCCACCTTTGATATGCTGATCTTCATCGCGCTGACGTTTGCGCTTGAATTTGCTATTATGCACTTCTTTTTCAAGATAACGAAGCAAGCTACCAAGGAAAAGCGAGCGTGGATACACGCAAAACGTGCCGAGCTTGATGATAAAGAATAATAAATGGGTGAGATAAGTGCAAAATGCATTTATCTCGCCCATCGCTTTTTATTTCTTCTTATACGCAAGCTCGACAAGAAGCTCGCACAGCTCGTCGTAGCTGATGCCGACGGCGGCTGCCTCCTGCGGAAGCAGAGAGGTCGGTGTCATACCCGGGAGCGCGTTGACCTCAAGGCAGTAAAATTCGCCGTCCTTGCCGAGAATGAAATCCGCCCTGCCGTACATCTCCATACGGAGTGCCGCAAACGCGCGAAGCGCAAGCTCTCCGAGCCTTGCCGTTTCCTCCTCGGTGAGGGGCGCGGGGCAAAGCTCCAGAGTCATTCCGCTTTGATACTTGTTCTTGTAATCGTAAAATCCCGATTTCGGTATTATCTCAACGGGGGGAAGCGCGCGTCCGTCAAGCACGGCAACGGTAAATTCCCTGCCCTCGATGAGCTTTTCGGCAAGCAAAAATCTCTCGTATTTTGCCGCCGCCGATATTGCGGCGGAAAGCTCCTCCTCGGAGAATACGCGAGCCACGCCCACGCTTGAGCCGCAGGATGCGGGCTTAATTATGCAGGGGAAGCCTATCTTTTCGACTATCTCGGAATACGACTCGCTCTGCGTGTCGAAATACACCCAATCGGCGTTCTTCACGCCCGCCTCGGACATAAGACGCTTTGAGATATCCTTATCCATCGACAAAAGTGCGCCGATGTATCCCGTGCCCGTGTACGCCTTGATGCCGTGGCAATCAAGCGTTGCTTGGAGCTGACCGTTCTCGCCTATCGCGCCGTGGAGCGCGAGAAACACCACGTCAGCGGCGCGGCAAGCCTCAATAACGCGAGGGCCTATCGGCTCTTCCCTGCCGCCGCATTCAGCCTTTATAGCCTCAAGATCGGGCTCTACGCTCTCCACGCGGTAGCTGTATTCGCCGCCCTTCTTGAATTCGGGCGCAGAGTCAAGTCCTCGGTAAAGGTCAACGAGCAAGACCTCGTGACCTGATTTTGAAAGTGACGTAGCGATAAGCGCGCCCGAAGTCAGGGACACGTCACGCTCGGGGGAAAGTCCGCCCGCAAGTACTGTTATCTTCATAAAAACACCCTTCCTTATTCTGCTTTAGCGGGAAGCGTTCCCGACGTGCGGAGTATGTAGTATTCAAACGCATCAAGCAAAGCCTGCCAGCTTGCCTGAATGATGTCGGTGGATGCGCCCATAGTGCGCCAAAGCCGCTCGCCGTCGCCCGACTCGACGAAAACTCGGACGATGGATGCGGATGCCGCACTGTCGTTGGAATCTATCCTTGACTTGATATCCACCATTTTTATTTTGTCAATATACGGGAAGAATCGGCGAAGCGCCGCGTGCGCGGCAATATCGAGCGCGTTTACGGGTCCGTCACCCTCCGCAACGCGAAGCTCCTCCTCGCCGTCGACCGCTATCTTAACTATAGCCGACCAATGATTCGGATTGTCCTCGTCAGCCTTGCCGCCAAGCAGGAGCTTGAAATCGCGCAGCTCGTACGGCGGCTCTATAATTCCGAGCGTGCGGCAAATAAGCAAAAGAAGCGACGCCTCGGAGTTTTCGTATTGATATCCCTTTGCCTCGGCGGCGCGGATAGCCTCAAGCACCGTGGTCAATCTCTCGTCGTCCTTGCGAACGTCGATACCGAAGCGGTCGAGTATCTCTGAAACGGCGGCGCGGCCCGACAAGCCGCTGATAACGAGGTTTCGGCTGTTGCCGACCGCGTCGGGCGAGATATGCTCAAACGAGCGCGGACGCTTTTTGACCGCATCGATATGAAGCCCCGCCTTGTGCGTGAAGGCGTGACCGCCCACGAACGGCTCACTATCGTCAAATCCGAGGTTTGCCGTTTGGCAGATCCCCCTCGCAACACCCGAAAGACGCGACATATTCTCTGCGGGTATGCAATCGTAGCCCAGCTTTAGCTGAAGCACGGGAAGGACGGTGGAGAGATTTGCGTTCCCGCACCGCTCGCCTATGCCCGATATCGTGCATTGAGCCTGCGTCGCACCCGCGCCGATAGCGGCAACGGTGCAAGCGTCAGCCATACCCATATCGTTGTGACAATGTATTCCGACGGCGACCTTTGGCAACGCGCTCTTGACCGCCGCAACGACCTCGGCTACCGTTTCGGGAAGCATTCCGCCGTTGGTGTCGCAAAGCGCGACCGTGTGCGCGCCCGCCTCGACGGCGGTGCGAAGCACGGAAAGGGCGTATTGCGCATCCTCGGCGTAGCCGTCAAAGAAATGCTCCGCGTCAAAGACCACGCGCTTGCCCGCGGCGGTGAGATACGCGACCGTGTCCTTTATCATTTCAAGATTTTCCTCGGGAGTGGTCGCAAGCACGCGCGTAACGTGGTAGAGCGAGGATTTGCCGACCACCGCGACCGTGGGGTAGTCGGATGCGGCAATGCGCGAAAGATAGTCCTCGTCCGCGGCGCGCGACGCGGTGTGCCGCGTGGGACACAAGAGGGAAAGCTGTGCGTTTTTAAGCTCCACGCGGCTCGGAAGCGTCAGAAGCGAGTCGTTGCAGCCGTGAGAGTAAAAGCCCGTTTCTATACAAGATATGCCGAGCGTGTCGAGCATAGATATTATTTTTTCTTTTTCGTAGTCGGAAAAGATAACGCCCGCGCCCTGCGCACCCTCGCGCAGAGTGGAGTCGTATATTTCTATTTTCATTTTATTTCCTCACTTTTTAAGAAGTACCGCACGCTCGATGCCCGAAAGGTCACGGAACACCTCGGCGGCATAGCCAAGCGCACGCCCAAGCTCGCGCACGGACTGCGCCATTCCCGCGCCGACCTCGTAAAGAACGAAACCGCCGTCGGCAAGTATGTCAGCGGCGCGGCGCGTAAGCGCGTGATAAAAATCGTAGCCGTCCTCTCCGCCGTCAAGCGCACGGCGCGGCTCAAAGGCAAGCTCGGGAGCGAGCGCGTCCACCTCGGCGCTTGCAATATACGGGGGATTTGAAATTATCGCGTCGAAGCGCTCACCCGCAAGGAGCGAGGGCGAGAGCGCATCGTCAAGACGCATGGTAAATCTGTCCGCAACGCCGTTTGCCCTTGCGTTTTGCAAAGCCGCCGCAAGCGCGTTTTCGTTGATATCCACGGCAACGGCAGAGGTGTCGGGGCGCGCGTGAAGTATGCTGACGGCAATAGCTCCGCTGCCCGTGCCGATATCGCAAAATCGTGCGCCGCGCGGGAGCAGCTTTATCGCCTGTTCGACCACCGTTTCGGTGTCGGGGCGCGGAATAAGCGTGTCGGCGTTGAGGGAAAACGGCAAGCCGAAGAATTCCCACTCGCCGAGAATGTATTGAAGCGGCTCACGCGCCTCGCGTCGCGAGAGCGCCGACTCAAGCTCCGACGAGGAAAAATCCTCGTCGCGCCTGAACATCAGCTCCGTCGCGCTCAAGGCGCAAAAATGCTCAAAAAGCAGACGAGCCTCAAGCGGCGCGTCCTCGATGCCCGCGCGCGAAAGGCGTAAAACGGCATTACGGTAAGTCACGGACACCTCCACGAAATAATTATTCATTATATTTTATCATAAAAGATGAAAAAAATAAATAGTTTTTTCAATTAAAATATAATGAAACAAAAAATTTATTATTTTTTTATAATTTTAATGTTGCAAAATTCCAAAAATATGGTATACTGTAATTGATAAATAAAAAAACGGAGGTAACCGCTATGAACGAAAAGAAAACCAGTGTATTCAAGATAGTTCTCATCGTCCTCGCCGTTATCGCGGCACTCGCTGCTATCGCAGGCGTGATCTGCGCTATCAAGAAGAAAAAGAACGCCGCAGTTTGCGACTGTGATTGCGACTGCGACTGTGACTGCGACGAGCTTTTCTTCGAGGACGAAGATTTCTGCGACGACGTAGAGGTTGAGATTGAGGACGCCGTAGAGGCATAATCAATCACCCAAAACCGTGCTAATGCAACGCAGTTAGCACGGTTTTTTCTTTTTGGGGCGAGGTTTTCCCCAATTTCCACATAGTTTTCCACAATTTTTATCCACAAATTTCCAAAAACGAGCCCTGCAGCTCGCAAAAAAGCCAAAAAAGCACAAAAAAATAAAAAAAGAAGAAAAAATCAAAAAAAGACTTGATTTATCCGAATTAATGTGATATAATACTTGCGTTGTACAGGGGTATAGCTCAGTTGGTAGAGTACTGGTCTCCAAAACCATGGGTCGTGGGTTCGAGTCCTTCTGCCCCTGCCAAAAATAACCGATAGCCTTTAGGCTATCGGTTATTTTTCGTAGTGAGCCCAAAACGAAGAACCCCTCCAAATTGCTTGCAAATTGGACATAGTTCGCGCTACCGCTTGCTTTTGTCTACCGCCGCATTACGCGCGAACTGCGGGTTCTGAGTCCTTCTGCCCCTGCCAAGAAAAAAGCCAATTGCGAAAGCAATCGGCTTTTTTCAACTAAATCCGCCGTTGGCGGAAGAAATCCACCTTCGGTGGATGAAATCACTTCGTGATGAAATCCCGCTTCGCGGGGAGAGATAGGGCGGATTTAATTTCATCTGAAGCCGTAGGCTGAAGATTTCATCCGAGCTTGCTCGGATTTCATCGTGGCAACGCCACGATTTCATTGACTATTTGAGATTTTGTGATATAATGGGTAAAAGAGGTGATTATTATGGCAGAAAACAAGCTCGCGGATATGTCAACCGAATTTGCGGTCAAGATTCTGAATCTAACCGACAGTATCAAAGGACATTATTCTTTAGCTAACCAACTCGAAAGAAGCGGCACAAGTATCGGCGCAAACATTCGAGAGGCTAAATATGCCCACAGCAAAGCGGATTTTGTTGCCAAATTACAGATTTCTCTCAAAGAGTGTTATGAAACAGAGTATTGGATTGAGATAGCACAAAAGGCAAATATCATTTCGGAAGAAATTGCAAAAAGTGTGTTGCACGATTGCGGTTCTATCCGCAGAATGTT
>JAZPZM010000099.1:0-7562 GCA_045544735.1 Eubacteriales bacterium | reverse complement strand
AACGAGGACAGCACAAAGTGCTGTCCTCGTTTTTGGCAGCGGCACTAGGATTCGAACCTAGGTAATGACGGAGTCAGAGTCCGTTGCCTTACCGCTTGGCGATGCCGCTATACTGCCTTATATTGTGCGCCTTGTCGACGCAACGATTATTATAGCAGACTCTTTTCCGTTTGTCAATAGCAATTTTAGAAATTTTTTCTTTTCTTTTGTTTTTTTACCGAAAAAACGCGCCGACCTCAAATAAAGTATTCCTATTATTTATTATTTTACTCAAATAGACCGAATAAAATATCTTTATCTGCTTGATTTTGTCTTTTTTATATGATAAAATCAATACGTTGATTTTCCAAAACGCTTTTTCCGAAAGGACGAATGATTATGAAAAAAACCATATCACTTCTTCTTGCCGTGCTGACTCTGCTTTCTGCGGCGCTCGTGTCCTGCGGCGGCAACACCACTCCCCCCGAAGCGACCGAAAGCACCGCTTGCGTGCATTCCGCTATGCCCGAATGGAGCTTTACGGGTACTCGCACCTGTCAGGGTCAGGGCTTCCACACACGCACCTGCCCCGATTGCGGCTACAGCGAGGAGCAGCTTCTCGATATGTCCGAGGAAGAGCCAGAATACAAGTCGCTTGACAAAAAGACCGTAATGTTTTTGGGTAACTCCTTCGTTTATTACGGCTACTGCGTAATGGAGGGCGGTCAGGGCAACGCCGACCGCGGCTATTTCTACCAGATATGCAAGAACAACGGCGAAGCCGTAAACGTTTACGACTACGTTTGGGGCGGTATAACTCTTAAGGAAATATACAACGAAAAGCTCAATAACACGAAGGCAAAGCAGATAATTGCTAAAACCGACGTTGTATTTATGTCCGAGGCGGGACAGAACAACGCCGCCATCGTTACCGATATACAGAACATAATGAACCTCTTCCCCGAAAAGACGGAGTTCTACTATCTCAACCACGCCTTCACCGTATCCAGTGACCACAGAAACATAATGGACAGCTTCCCCGTTCTTAAAAAGATGGGCGTAGGCATAGTAGACTGGGGCGCGGTTGCCTACGACGTATGGACGGGACGCACCAAGCTTCCGGGCGGTACGCTTAAGTACAATAAGAACTCCTTCGTCGTAAACAAGCAGGACTCCCACCACCAGAATATGCTGTCGGGCTATCTCACCGCGCAGATGGCGTATTGCGCGTACACTCTGCGCTCGGCTCAAGGGCAGGACTACACCATCGCCACCAACAAAAAGCTGAATACGGCGTTTAACGTAAATAACTACATTTCAAGCTTCTATAACGCTAATACGACCAACCTTGACAAGATACTTGCGTCCGAGCCCGATATGCGCGGCTTTCAGGTGCTTATGGACAGATACCTTGAAAACGAGGGTATAAAGGTCGGCAAGCAGCTTATCAAAGGCGAGCACGAATATCTTTCCGAAAGCAATATTTTAAGCCCCGGTGACAAGGATTGCAAGGCGCTTTCCTTCGTAAAGTGCCGCTACTGCGACTCCAAGATACTTACCGAGGTCGACTCCACCAATACCGAGAGCGAGAATATTATGCTCATCACGAAGGCGGAGCTTGAGGCGGCGGGCGCGAAGGACGTGTTCAATTATATCAAGAACAAAAACGGCATCGTCCGCACCGTTGCAAGCACGGGCTGGGGCAGAGCGGGTGTAAGCGCGTTTCAGGGTACGCACTCCGCGTGCGACGGCTCGCGTGCCTGCGTCAACAGCACCAAGGGTGACGTGGTGTTCATTAAGATAGCCGACCTTAAGGCGAAATACGATGAAAACGGCAAAACGGGCACGGGCGGAAAATACTGCGCTCTGCTCGGTTACGAGTTTACCGAAAGACAGACGGTGGATACCTTTACTATCTATCTTGACGAGACGAGCGCCCCCGATGCTTTTGACGTTCTCGGCGGCAAAAAGAACGCAGACGGCACTATAACGTGGTCCGTGCTTGCCTCCTGCACCGACGTGAGGGGCAAATGCGGCGCGTACGATCTTATGACCTCGGCATACAGCGTAAGCTTTGATCCCGCAGAGGTCGATTGCTTCCAGATCGGTATAGTTACCACAGGCTACCGCTCGGTATATATCTCCGAAATCGAGCTGTTCGCTAAAAAATAAGGCAAAACAAAAAGGCGGCTTTGCCGCCTGTTTGTTTTGCCTTGTAAATTCGGGGTAAAATAACGGTAAGTTGACATAAAGGCAAAAAAATGCTATAATCAAGCGAAAAAGAAAATTATGTCGCATATTACGGAGGATATTATATGTTTGACATTTTTGACGTGCTTGCCCTGATAGGCGGACTTTGTCTGTTCTTATTCGGTATGAACGTAATGGGCGACGGACTTGAGCGTCGCGCGGGGAACGGCTTGAAGGCGCTTCTCGGCAGGCTGACTAACAGCAAAATTAAGGGATTTTTGACGGGTGTGGGAGTTACCGCGGTAATTCAAAGCTCGTCTGCCACCACGGTAATGGTCGTGGGCTTCGTAAACTCCAAGGTAATGACCTTAAGACAGTCCATCGGCGTTATTATGGGCGCAAACATCGGTACTACCGTTACGGCGTGGATACTCAGCCTTGGCGGAATATCCAGCGACAATTTTTTTATGACGCTTCTGAAGCCGTCGTCCTTTACGCCCATCCTTGCGCTTATCGGTATTGGCTTTACTATGTTTTCGAAGTCCTCGAAAAAGAAGGATATGGGTACTATCCTGCTTGGCTTTGCGACGCTTATGTTCGGTATGGACGCAATGAGCGACGCGGTAGCGGGACTTGCACAAGTTCCCGAATTTCAAAATCTCTTTCTTCTGTTTACTAACCCCCTGCTTGGCGTGCTGGTCGGCGCACTCGTTACGGCTATCATTCAGTCAAGCTCTGCGTCCGTCGGTATTTTGCAGGCGCTCAGCGTTACGGGCGCGGTTTCGTATTCCGCCGCTATCCCGATCATTATGGGACAGAACATCGGTACCTGCGTAACAGCGCTTCTTTCGTCCATCGGTGCTACGAAAAACGCAAAGCGTGCGTCACTTATCCACCTTATTTTTAATTTTCTCGGAACGGCGATATGGCTTACGGTATTCGTAATTGTTTCGAATTTGCTAAAGCCCGTGATACTGAATGAATCGGCAACTTATTTCGGTATTGCCGTTTGCCACTCGCTTTTCAATATTCTTTGCACGGTAGTTCTTTTGCCCGCGTCGTCGCTGCTTGAAAAGATAGCGTACAAGCTCGTTCCCGAGGGAGATGCGCCCGAAAAGGTAGTTGAGCTTGACGAGCGCCTTTTGGCAACGCCCGCGATCGCTATCGAGCAGAGCTGCCACCTTGCCGCAAAAATGGCTGTTGAGGCGGTGGAGAGCTTCCGCCTGAGCATAAAGGCAATCGGGGAATACACCCCGGAGCTTGCGGAGCGCGTCCGCACCATCGAGGGTGACACCGACCATTACGAGGACGTTCTTGGAACTTATCTTACGAAGCTTAGCAAGAGTCAGGTTTCTGACGAGGACAGCGCGACGGTCACGAAGCTTTTGAAGGCGATAGGCGATTTTGAGCGAATTTCCGACCACGCGGTAAACGTCGTCGAGGCGGCCGAGGAATTGAGGGAAAAGGATATAGAATTTTCCGCCGCGGCAAGGGCGGAGCTTGGCGTATTGAGCGCCGCGCTTGAGGAGATCCTTGCCCTTACCGAGAGCGCGTTTGTGAACAACGACCTTGGCGTTGCGTATGACGTAGAGCCGCTTGAGGAGGTCGTCGACGATATAAAGAATGCACTCAGAAACAACCATATCGTAAGGCTTCAGGGCGGATCGTGTACTGTGGAAACGGGCTTTGTCTGGTCGGATCTTCTTACGAATTTCGAGCGCGTCAGTGACCATTGCTCGAATATTGCCGTCGGTCTTATCGACGAGCGGGAGCAGACGATGAACGCGCACGAGGCGGTCAAGAGCCTGAAGGAGGGCAACTCGCATTATAACGAAAAGTACGAGGAATATTCAAAGAAATATTCCATCAAAATGCTTGAGGCTACAAAGTAAAATATATAAGGAACGCCCCGACGCTTGTCGGGGCGTTCGCTCGTTGGGGAAGAATAGGTCGCAGAAGTGGCGAAAAACACTTGACACGGGCGCACTTGTGTGCTAAAATATACGGGTACGCGCCCGTGGCGGAATTGGCAGACGCGCAAGATTTAGGATCTTGTGTTAATTCGTGCAGGTTCAAGTCCTGTTGGGCGCACCAAACAGTAGAAATCCGAACCCAAAGCCGGTAGGCGAAGGGTTCGGATTTCTTTATGTTTTCGCAGAAAACGCGTGTTCTGGTGATATGTGATGTCAATCTGCTGTTGTTGGCATCACGCCCGAGCACCGCCCAAGTAAATATCCTTGATAGTTGATGCCAAACAAACATATTTTTAAGAAAGGATATTTACAATGAAAAACGAAATTACTTATACCGAACATAACGGACTTTACTACCCCGATCTTGCGCTTCCCGAGCAAACGAATTATGCTCTTGGCAAATATGCCAATCTGCGCCTTAACTTTATGAAGAAGCATCGGCGCGGAACGTACACCACCCTGCTCACCGAAGGACGATTGAATGAATACCTACACGCCATTGATATTCAAGCTTACAATTTGCTCGATGACATAGTTCCTCGCCTCGCCCAAGAACGCGGCATAGATGAAGCTCTGAAGGCTCACAACGCACTTCAATGGGGTGCCGAGATGAATAGCATCAAAGCAAGCGCCGAAAAGATCATCTTGCAGGAGGTGATCTATCAATGAGGTCAATCATCAACGAGCTTTGGCATGGAAACATCATACCGCAAGAAGATAGCAGAACAAATACCAAAGAAATGAAGGAGCTGCTTGGCTATATGTCGCGTCACCATGAGGACCTCGAGAAAAGCTTTACCGAGGAACAGAAAGAAATATTCGAGAAATTCCACGATTGTTGGAGCGAGTATATGAGCCTTGGCGAAGCAGCTATCTTTGAATATGCTTTCAAGCTCGGTATGCAAATTGCCATTGAAACATTAACCGAATAACGCACGGCGGCGAGGCTATGTCCTCGCCGCCTTTTAACTTGAATAAACCTCATAAACCAACAATAAACGCTTATAACAGATTGACATATAATCAAGAATATGCTATAATAAGATAAATACTTGAACCTTTTTGTAAAAGGAGTTTTAAAATGATTAACGAAACAGAAAGATGGTGTTCCCTCAAAGAAATTATGGAGCATCTTGGTGTTAGCCGTGATACAGTATTGACATGGATTGCAAAGCGTGGTATGCCTGCATCCAAAGTTGGTCGCCTTTGGAAATTCAAGGTGTCTGAGGTTGATGCTTGGGTGAAATCCGGTGGTGCGGCAGAATAATTGGAGGTATCTAAAATGATTAAAACTTATACCGAGCAAATGGAAGATGCTCTTTGGCAAAAATGGAGTGAATACGACACGGATGCCGAGTGTACTTCAACAATAGAATTTCTCAATGCAGAGGATGGTTTTCGCTCTTTCGGAGAAGGTCTTGTCGCCTTGATGCAAAAAAAAGATCAGTCAATAGATATTGAGAGGGCAATTACATATTTGACTGCGTGTTGTAGAAAGAACGGAGTGGACGAGCACGAAATTGGTAGCGCAAATACGCTGAAAAGCTGGTTCCGTGGAGGACCACGTCCAAAAAAAGGTGAGGATAGTCGCGATGCTATGTTTGCTCTTGCCTTTGCATTAAGATTCACTCCTGACGAAACAGCAGAACTGTTTCACAAGGTGTATCTTGACCGCGCTTTCAATTTCCGCAACGAGAAGGAATTGATATATTACTTTTGCCTTGCAAACGAAAAAACGTGGGCTGATGCGAAACGATTGATTGCTTCCATTGAATACAACGATGAAATTGATGATGCAACTTTGTATACGTTGGCGATCCAATCAAATGTTGAGCAATTTTCAAGCGAAAGTGAATTACTAACTTACATAAAGACGCATCGTCATAATATGGAGCAGAACAACGTAACGGCAAAAAAGCATCTTCATAAGTTGTTGAAAGATGCTAAGAGATTTGCAAGACTTGAAGCAGAGCTTCCCGAGCATGAGGGGCAATTTGACGGAGCTTGGAAAAATGAGGACAGCGTTTCAATCAATTTTATGTATTCTTTGATTACTGATACTGCCCCCTCTGCTAAAAGAGGAACAACTACCGTATTCAAGAATGCACGTTTGCCAAAAGAAATCAAGAACAGGTTTCCAGAAGCAGGCTCATTCAGTGAAAAAGAACCTACCTATGAATCCATCAGAAAAATGATCATATTTCTTTTCTCCTACACATTTTGGTATCACGTTCAGTGGGAACAGAAAGATTTTGATATCGAGGATTATACAGAGCAATTGAATGCCCTTTTGAATGAATGCGGTTTTTCACCGCTTTATTACGGCAATCCATACGATTGGATGTTCCTTTATTGCACTCTTTCTGATGCTCCTCTTGATGTGTTTAGAGGTATGGTGTCTGAGGCTTTGAGCGAGGAAGAATAACCGTCAACCAAATATACAGATTTCCTTTTTTGTGAAGTATGATATGGTAAACAGGAGGAGATCATTATGAAATTTTTGGAACAAAAATCCCGCGGAAACGGAGATGTTGGAATATGAAAAGAACACCTTTATCAATTGGGACAACAATACAGGCCAAAGGTGGATTATCCTATGTCATCGACGGTGTGATTGGCGATGGTGCGAGCAGTATCGTGTACGAAGCGCACTATTTTGATAACGTCGGTGGAAGGCATGACGTGCGCCTTAAAGAGAGCTATCCCTACGCCTCTGATATTATAAGAAATGGCAATGACTTGGAATGGTTAGATCAATTAGTCCGTACTGTTGACAAGGAGGCGTTTACAACAGCTTATCACAAGCTATTAGATTTTCAAAACACCCAAAAGCTTCGCAATTCTACTGCCCATATTTTCGATTTGTTTGAAGCCAATGGAACGGTTTACTCCGTGATGGATATTAATGAAGGTATTACCTTTGAGAATGATAATACCGATAAACTGTCCGATATTCTCAAAACCATGCTTGCCCTCTCGCGTGTGGTGGAAAAATACCATGGAAACGGTTATTTACATTTGGATATCAAGCCGAGTAATTTTCTTGTTATCCCCGAAACACGCGAATTAGTCATTCTTTTTGACGTGGATTCTGTCACGTCGATGGCGGATATTGCTTCCGGCAAAGTGAAATGCGTTCCTTTCTCAAATGGATGGGCGGCGCCGGAACAAAAGCAAGGAAGAATCAATAAACTTTGCTCAGCAACCGACATTTATTCCATCGGCGCGATTCTGTTTCAAAAAGTAATGGGTAGAGCCGCAGAAAATGAGGATATCGGCGTCTTTGCTGATTGGAACTTTGAGGGAGAGATGTTTGACGGTGTTAATCCCAAGGTTAAACGATTGCTTCGTGATATTTTCCATAAGACTTTAGCAGCTAATTCCAAACGTAGATATCAAAGTGTAAACGAGTTGATAGAT
>JAZPZM010000098.1:0-9783 GCA_045544735.1 Eubacteriales bacterium | reverse complement strand
TAAGGGTAATGCTTGTAATCTCAGATTGAAAGCGTTAGAAGATAACAGATTTGATCTTGTGAGAAATGAAGAAAGATTCAAGAAGATTATTTCTGACCTCGAAAAATACGCTGAACAAATCTAATAGTTAAGCCTCCGATAGGGAAAATCCTTGTCGGAGGCTATCTTCATTTCTTGCTATTAAAATTTGGATACTCAAATAAAACAAATAATCCGAACGCTTCTCCAAGTAAGAGAATGTTCGGATTATTTTCATGTGGTCGAAGTGGCGGGACTCAGAACTCACAGTTCGCGCATAATGTGGCGGTAAGCCCAAACAAGCGATAGCGCGAACTATGTCCAAATTGCAAGCAATTTGGAGGAGTTCTTCGCTCTTGACTTAAATCAAAACACCCAAGGCAACTTTTGTTGCCTTGGGTGTTTTGGTCGCCCACATGCAACTTTATCCGAACACGGAATGTCCGTAAAGAGCACGGTTTTTGAGCCATAGCCGAAGTTTAGTGTAAGTAAGAATCGGTCATTGTATAGGAATGCTGTGTTTACGAAAACATCGATAAGCTGTCTGCGCTCTTCAAGACGAGTGAGGTCAAAGTTTCGCATATAACGGAACCAAGCCCAAAGCTCGTCCTCGGTTCGCAAGGGGCGCTTCATATTTTCGATCAATATCTTATCTTCCAGCTCGCGTTTTGTCACTTCCAACGTCTCAAGGCGTTGCTTG
The DNA here is from genome assembly GCA_045544735.1 of Eubacteriales bacterium. Classification (GTDB taxonomy): domain Bacteria; phylum Bacillota; class Clostridia; order Oscillospirales; family CAG-272; genus CAG-390. The sequence continues at coordinate 9,065 of JAZPZM010000098.1, read as the reverse complement.
GTGGACGATGTGATGATACCCTGCTCGATAGCCGCTATTAGATTGTCAATAGAGCGTTGTGTGTCGGAAAGGTTCTTTTCAAGATACGGAATGACTGTGTTTTCCTGTTGCTGATACTCCAAATACTTGTGTACTACGTCTCCAATGAAAACATCGTCATGGAGAACCGTCTTGACTTGGTCAAGCACCGCATCTTCAATCCACTTTTTCTTAACGGGTTTGCGATTGCATCCCTTTTTCTTTTTCGCACTGGAGCACTTGTAGTAATGATACGTTGCTCCGCTTTGGCTTGTCCCGCTCTCCCCGAACATCAAGGATTGACAATCACCGCAGAACAGCTTGGTCGTCAGCAGATAATCATCTTCCGCTTTGTGTCGAGCGGGAGCCTTTTTGTTTTTGGCGAGCTTCTCTTGCACTCTGTCGAATAGATCTTTTGGAATGATTGCCGGAATACCGTCGGGGACAAGAACTTCGCGGTATTTGTATTCCCCAATGTAGAAGCGGTTTTGAAGCAACCTTGACACGCTATTCAAATTCAGTTCGCCGCCACGCTGATTTTTGAGTCCGTGTTGATTCAATACAGCAACGATCTCTTTCATCGTGCGCCCCTCATCGTACATCGTGAAAGCTTCCACGATGTACGGAGAGGTGATCGGGTCAATGTGATAGTTTTGATCCTTGTCTACTGAAAAGCCAATGGGCAAGGTTCCACCATTATATCGACATTTAAGTGCATTTTCGTGATGCCCACGCAAAACCTTTTCAGAAAGCTCAGCCGAATAGTATTCTGCCATGCCTTCAAGTACGGATTCCAAAAGAATGCCTTCCGAGCCCTCCGAGATGGATTCCGTTACCGACATAACTTTAACACCGTTTCGTTTGAGTGTGGCTTTGTAGTTAGCCGAATCATATCGGTTGCGCGCAAAACGGTCAAGCTTCCATACCAGCACAAGATTGAAGTTTTTCTTGGCACTGTCCTTGATCATACGTTGAAAATCGGGACGGCGGTCGGTCTTTGCCGAAAAGGCACGGTCTATATATTCTGCAACAACGCTGATGTTATTCTTTCTCGCAAAAGAATAACACTCACGTATCTGTCCTTCAATGGATTCTTCGCGCTGATTTTCGCTTGAATATCGGGCATATATCACCGCCTTCATCGAGCCATCATCATTAACTCGTTTGTTTGCCATATTACTTCATCTCCTTTCGCTGATAGTATAATATAAAATCGTTATAATGACAAATGTGTGGAATTATTTTTGAAATTGCGTCACCGCTGGAGACACAATTAAGATATCTTGCGCCCCTTCAACTGCTCGGGATCTACTACTCCGGCATCAATGAGCTTTTGCCCGATGCGCTTTATTGCTTTCTTGACACCGCTTGCATCGTGATATCCGAGAGCGGTAGCGATTTCACTCATATTCTTGCCTTGTAAGCGCAACCGCAAGATACTTTGCTCCTTTTCGGAAAGAGCCTTCATACTCTGCTGAATACATACCTCGGTTGTGATCTCCGCAACCATATCGGGAGCCTCAATCTCAAGAGGTGTCGGATTACCGCCCTCGTCGGCAGGACCTCCGGTTTCAAGTGAAACTTTAGTTACAAGCTCGCCATTCATCGTATGTTCAATCCTTTTCTGAGCATCAAGATATCTGAAATTGTTCGGCTTAAAACGGTTGAAATCATCGTAGTCTGGCATCTTGCGCTGAATGCTCGCAATCATAGGCATCTGCTGAAGGTGAGCCAATACGGCACACTCGGTATTGAGAAATTCATCCACATTACTGCCGTCCACGCCTGCCTGCAACATCCCGTCAAGAAACGCTCCCATAACATCATCGTTCTCCAAGATGGCAAGCGTCCAAAACTGGATCAGCTTATAGTTGGATTCATAGAGAAGCGTGATCGGATCATTCGACGAATAGCACGTAGGCGGAAACGAAAGCTTCATATCGCGGCGAGTGGGGATAAATGCTCCTTCAATTTCGCCTTTTACGTATTTATATACCTCGGTCGATCCGCTCTGATCGGTGGGGGTAACCTTACGATAGAGATGCTCGGTGGAGCGATCAACAAACTGTGATTCCAAGCCTTTGGCAATCTCTTTCGGAGTGCCGTTTGCTATTGTATCTACCAAGGTTTTTGTCAATTGATTGATCTCCTCAATAGGGAGAGTTTGCGTTGTTTTTTCTTCTGCCAATAGTATTACCTCCTGCCATAATAGCTTCTGTTAGAAATAAACTCTTGAATATGCGCTTCTACGCACGAAAAAGTCAACCGATTTTTCTTATCATCGATTTCACAAATTATATGATTATTTTTTTCTGCTACCATTATAGAATCGTCTGTGATTGATAGCATTTTAAAATAAAGATTAGTCGAAATAGGTTTACCATTTTTAATAATGCAATCAAAGAATCCTGTAAGATTATCAGTAATAATCTTTTGATAGTCTTTCATTTTGTTTTTCCAAAACATCGAATTGCGCACAGCTTCTATCGATATTCCATTGCACGCATACCCTCCACCAATATTACCATATATCTTTCCGTTTCCCATATCTGTAAATGTTGATATTCCGCATTTCCTCAACATGGCGCGATTCTTGTCCGTGATGGTTTCAGATAAAATTCCATTTATTGAAAATCGGCTGATTAAACCACTCCAATTACGATCTATAATGTGCATCATTTCGTCTTTGGCAAAAACATATTTCTCTTTATGTGGATATATTTGAATAAAATATGCGTCTTTTTCTGTAAAGAATACGAAAAGTAAATAATTGCTTCGTGAAACGAACTTCTCGCTTGGAACTATACTACCTAAATGTAGATGTTGGATATTCCAATCATAAAGAAGACTATCATAAAAATCACCTTTATCTATAGATTTGCTCATATATGGCGTTAAATCATCACCGTTAGTGATATGCTTTTCAATCTCTTTGAGTGGGGATTCATAGCCCCTTGGACAACAAAAGACATCCGATTTGTGTATGGTGCGTGGTGTTGGGATGATTTTTCTTTTCTTTACATTAAAGTAAGTATTCAAATAATCTTTCGGATTGAGATCTTTGTAACCCATATCCGTGAGTTGTTTCTTTGCGTTTTCTTGCAAATCATTAATTAGATCAATATCTGCAGAGAAGGATATAAAATTCGATGTTGAACCTTTAATAATCAAAAGCAATTACCTCTCAAGCAATTATAGTTTCTTCAAAACGTGCTCTGCGACACCTTGAATAATAATATTATCGTAGACCTGATTCGGATAATTCTTCTTATCGTCATTCTCGGCTTTTAGTACGACCTTGCGATTTGCTCGGTCATAGGAGAGCGTTTTGAGCGTAGCTGAGTCATCGATCAACGCCACTACGATATCTCCTTCATTGGCGGTATTCTGTTTGCGGATCAATACCAAGTCGCCGCTGTCAATTCCGGCATTGATCATAGAGTCGCCTTTTGCGCGAAGCCAAAAGTATTCACCTTTACCGATGTAATCGGTTGGGATGGGAAAAGTATCGTCGTGCTGCTCCTCTGCATAGATCGGAGCGCCACAGGCAATATCGCCACTGACGGGCGCATGGAACTTGTCTTGCAGTTCTTCAATATAGGGAGTGATGATGTGTCGCCCGTCAAAATACAGCTTGTCCATCTCGGTCATGCGGTGCAGATATTTGTGCACCGTTCCTACCGCCAAAGACAAGCTGCGTGAAATCTCCGCAATCGTCGGCGAGTAGCTGTTCTCATTGTAATATTCGTCTACAAAGGCTATGATCCTCTGCATCGTTTCTTCGCTTAAGTATCGCATATGTGTACCTCAAGACATGAATGAAAATATATTCACGATAGAATTGTAGCATATTTTTGAGAGTTTGTCAAGTATCCTATTCCAACATTTTGATAGTGAGGAAAGTGTTGCTCAAATCATTTCCGAAAGTTGCTTGTTTATTCCAACTACGCTGTCATGGCTATTATTTTTGATAATGCGATTAAAATGACGCACCGTATCTCTATTAGCATAACGATAGTCCACTGTTGAGATGCCACCGTTTCCCTTTGCAATAAAGAGCAAATATTTTGGACTAAGGGGAAAAATAAATCCATTTTCATTTTCTCTCAAAACTTTGCAATCGTTTTGAAATGCGGGACTATCACTCGTAATGAACATTTCTGCATTACTATATGCTTCGAATAAGATTAGTTGGCAATTAGAAAATGCTTGGCTAAATACCGTGTGAAAAAAGCCACCTTTTTCCTTAAAAAACATTCGATATAATTCAGTAAACCAAACTGCTTCCATCATTTCATCTATTTCATTAGAAAATCCAAATGCTGAAACCAAAATGTTATTAATCAATGTATATATTCCCATCGCATCAAAGTTAGGACTCCTACAAAGCATCATAAAGAAGAACGACAACATATCTGTTGCTGCTTTTTCAGATATTAAGCGTTCGCTTTGGTCCAATGCAACTGGTATACCATTTTTAACTTCGTGTATGAAAGTATTTTTTATTGTTTCCCAACTATTTTCAAAGGTTTGGCTGAAAGCATCTTCAAGAATATAACATCTTATATCCCTGATTCTGTTAAGAATTGCTTTTTTCTTTGCCATGTCACCATTATGGTAATAAAAATCCCAGTTTTCAATATCTTTTAAATGTTTTCTCACACTTTGCTTGGTTTTAATAACACTATATCCAAGCTTACCGTACACTGGTGACGGTTGATTATTTATCATGGTATCATATACCGCATTAACATAAAAGCTATATACTGCAGGACATTTATTGGCTATATATAATTGATCAAATTTTATGGTATATAAGTGCGGTTTCCAAAGAATGGTTTCTACTGTTCTCCCTTCTCCAATGGCGATCCCATTTTTAAATATATAAACTCCTTGAAACCGCTTATTGGGTTCTTGGTGATTTTCAACTTGCGTTTCCCAAGCTTTAAGGTATACACGTGGAACAAAATGTTGATTTTTCGTTGGCATTTCTTAATTCTCCTTTGGTGATATTAGTTTTGAAAAATTCGTATAAAATAGATGCCGAGAACGATATAAAAATCGGTCTCGGCATGGATTTATAAAGTTCCGCCTCGTTCTATGTAAGCATTTTTTATAAAATCGTACACTGAAGAATTATTGCAAAATTCTCGAGAAGTCAGAATTGTATATAATATTCTTCTCATTAATTGAATTTCGTTGAAACCGATACAATTGTAGTCGTGATCATATGGACCATCGCCGATTTGTAGATGAACTCGATTCCTGAGTTCACGAAGTTTCTTTAATGTTGGAAATGTATCGTGATCAATCGAAATCAAATTCTTTCTCTCTATCTTTTTTATCATCGAATCCAAATCCATTCTCACTTCATATTCCGGAACCTGCTTGAATAGGTGGGTTTCAACTTTAACCATATCTCCATTAATATCTTTGGGATTGGCAACTACACACGAGAATTCTTCCCAAGTAGAGGTGCTCCATTTTCCGGTTCTGTGCAATAGATTAACAAACAATCCTTCTATAATAGACATACCTGTAATAATATAAGATTTATATAGCATTGTAAGAATAACATCGGAAAGTTTTAATTCTGCCAATTGCTTTTCGATGTATTCAATGTACTGCATATTATAAGCAAAATTGCTTCTTAATCTTTTGGTATCATCTTCATCACCCCATACATTAATCGCACGTTTATATCGATCAACGGGCTCTGGATACCAACGTTCTGAAGTTCTATACTCTTCCTTTGAAATTAGAGTTTTAAAGGGCAGTGTAGCCATTACACACTCCTAACTTTTAATTTTCATCTTTGGGTCTAAAAGATTTTAATGCAACAATCTTTTCTTTAGGTATAATTCGATGTGCTAATGTTCCTTGATTAAGATTAAGAAGTATCTCTAATTCGGAAGGATCCATTGCGAGTCCCATATTACCAAGTTCTTCGACTAATTCTTGAGGTGTAAAAACCTTATTTACAAGTAATACGTCTATTGCATCCGAAAGTAATGAAGGTTTAGGTGCCTTAATAACATTATCAAGTGGCTCACTCTTTCTCCACTCTTTGTTCTGCATGATTCGTATCATATACTGATATTGATTTTGCGTAATGATACCCAAGGAACAAGTCCTATATAACATAGCAGCAATAGAAACTTTCCATTTGCGCTTGAGTTGAATATAATAGTCTAAGTTTTGAGGCTCTAAAGAAACTTCTTTAGCAAATTCGCTCTCCGGCAACAAGAATGCTGCGGCAAATTCATTGGCTTCTTTTTCTTTATTCTTAAACGCTTCTCGAGATATTGCATCCTCATCTTCACTCCACTCGTGGAGAATGATATGACCAAGCTCGTGCGCGATATCAAAGTTAATTCTTGCGGCAGATTCTTTATTACTTGATAGTGCAATTAAGTAGATAGTTGTTCCATCGAGCTCAACAAATTGGCTAAACGCATCAATATCGTCAGTATCTGTTGCAAAAGTGGTAACTAATATACCATTTTGTTCTACCACGCGTATAATGTTTTCAATTGGTTTATTGCCTAAATTCCAAAACTCCCGAAGTGCATATGCCGCTTCTGTTGGTGATTCGATACTACCGATCCAGTTGGGCAAGTTTAGTGAAGGAAAATCGAGATATTCATTCAAAAAAGCATATATTTCAGCGAGATGCTCCATTTTCACAATTTGAGCAGTTCTGTATTTTTTGCTCGTTTTCATAAGAGAGCGAAAGTAAGTGGAGCCAGTTCTAACAGAACTATTGCTTTTTTGTATAAAATAATGATAAGGAAATTTAAGCTCAGTCGAAAGCGCTAAAATTTTTTCGAACGGAACATTTTCTATAACACCGTTTTCGTATTGAGATATTGTTTGTTTGCTTACGTTGATTTGTTGTGATAATTCTTCTACCGTTAGTCCTCGGTATTGCCTTGCCGATTTAAGACGGTTCCCGTTAAATGTTTTCATATAAAAATCTCTCTTCGTTTTGTTTTACAATTGCGATTAGGCGTTCTTTTGTGCTTCTTGCTCCTTGATTGCGACAAGTTCCTTTTCGCGAATTCTGTTCAGTGCTTTTGGCTTGAGTGTGGGGACAATTGCTTCTTCCGCAGGTTGAACTGTTTCGGGAATAGAGCTCATAATAGGTTTAGCGGTATCAAGCCAATCCTGCTCGCAAACAATGTCGAGATCACGATCCAATAAATATGCCTTTAGAGAATTTATGCTGCCATATTTGTTTGAGAAGACCACCATAACATGTCTGGAATTCTTGGTATCAATGCTACCATCAAAATTGGCACAAAGCTCATCAAGGGTTCTTTCAAGTTCTGTTTGTGTGAATTTCGGCTCCTCTGCGAACAAACGTAGTTGTTTTTCGGGTGCTTGCAACTCGGCATTTAGATTGATTAACGCTTGTACGTATTGAGGACGACTTGCACTTTTCCGATTTTTGATATCCTTAAAGCGGGAATCTCTCATAAAGGAGAATAGGAGCTTGCTGTTCTCGTCGTACAACAAAAGGACCGTCCACATGCCTCGTTTTGTGACGGAATACTTCAAATTGCCTTCATCGAATTTATTCATCAGGTTCCTATAAATTAGGTCCCAATTCAAAAAGGGTTCAGAAACGCGCGTTCTTAGCCCTAAGTGCTCAGATGCCTCTTGACGATCCTCACCTACTGCTTGAGACAGACATTCAAAAATGTCCTGGATGTCTTCTTGACGAATACTTTTAAGCATATTTCCCATGTGGTCACCTCCGACCTTGTTATTTCGTCTATTATTATAGCAAAATATTTGAAATTTGTCAAGTGGCTTTTGAAAAAATAATTATTTTATCTATTTTGCGCAAGAATAATAGTTTCTATTTGTTGTTTTATGTTTTCCTTAGGAGGAATCGGGCGGGCTGGGTCGTTGCGACCCAGCCCATATTTTTAATTCAAGTGGTCAAAATGACCACTTGATATCAAATGACTATTATAGCGTATGAAATCAAGTTATCATTTTGATAACTTGAAAAGCCTGCAAAATATACTTTCGGAACAATGTCGAAAAGTTTCGGAATAATGTCGGTATTTCTTTGATATTGTTCCGAAGTATTGTTCCGAAAGGAAAAAATGATGGTGGTCGCAGCGACCACCACCAGAATCAAGTGGTCACTGTGACCACTTGAAAATGAAAATAAGCTGGACATCGTGTGTCCAGCCTACAAAAGGGTATAACAGAAATGGTGCGGGTCTCAGCGACCCGCACCAAGATCAAGTGGCGAATTTCGCCACTTGAAATGATTGTATGTAATCATTTTTTCTCTTTATCGCGTTTCTTTTTCCACTCTTCAAACTCCTTCATATGATTTTCATCTTCATAGAATTCTTGAACTATCGGCAATAACGATCTTGCAAAGCTTTCAAGTGCGTGTTTGGGAGGTCTGTATGTTTCCATATTAAATTTACAAATAGTTTCTTCGCTTTCACAATCAATGATATATGTCCCATAACCCATTCTAATCTTTTCTTTTTCTTGCTCAGATAGCTGGTCAAAACACATTTTCTGTACAGCGGAAAGCTTGCTTTCATCAAAGCCTTTGAATTTGCTTAAATCCGTTTCGAGGAAGATGACAATGTGTCCGGCAGGTTTTCTTGATTTCATAGTGTTTCTCCTTTGTTTTTTTATTATAGCATGAAGATGCTATCACAAATATTATACACTATTTGTGACGAAGAGGTCTGGGCACGGTGTGCCCAGACCAAGGGGTTATTTTGCTTCATCCTCACACATAACGTCGTGCATCAGTCTCGCGCCGAGCTTGAACGCATACTCAAATATGGCAGCCTCGCCGAGGCTCATATACTCGCTCCAGCAATCGTGAAACTTCTCAAACGTTTCTTTCTGTTCATCAGAAAAGCTTTTCTCCAAGTCCTCGTGGTGACGTGCCATATAGCCGAGCAGTTCTTTCATTTCTTTGGAGTTGGTTCGGCTATCCTCTTGCGGTATGATATTTCCGTGCCAAAGCTCGTTGATGATCGACTTCATTGATAGATCACCTC
>JAZPZM010000097.1:0-4521 GCA_045544735.1 Eubacteriales bacterium | reverse complement strand
ATAGGCTTTCAATGCGGGAATCCGTGTAGTCATCTTCATAATGATCAAGCAACAAACAAGTAAATTTACCATTTCGTTTTTCCTTTACTTTATCATATTCTACTGCGTATTCCTTCGCTTGCTTCAAAAGATGAATTGCTTCATCAAAATTACCGTTTGCTACTGCTATTTCGGCTTGTTTTTCCTTGATCAAATACATACTTACACTAAAGCCGTTGAAATTATGGTCATCAATGATGATCTTCAAAATTTCTTCTTCCGCTTTAAGTGCCTTGCCTGCATATCGTTTATCGCAGTTATCATACACCCACATTTCGAATAATGCGTTGCATAATGCTCCCAGCTCTTTTCTGAGTATTTTTTGACGATGATCAGCAAGTTCATCTCCTTTAAGACATACCGCAAGCAAAGAGTCGCGGCTTGTTTCGGGAGCTTCTGGATACATAAGAGCATATTTTTTCGCTTCATCAATTCTGTTTAAGCTTTTATTGGCATACACGAGTCCGGATATAGCCTGATTTCGAAGATAGGTATCATCGCAATTCTCAAGGATCATTAAGCAGTGATGGATAGAACTTTCAAATAATTCCTTTTCTTTTTCTGTACCACAATATTTCACGCTATAACCAACATACCGTTCATTACTTGCCAACCAATCTAAATAGCGAAAATCTCCCGGATATTCAGCAACCGCCTGTCGTGCAATCTCCATATCAGCTTCATGATCTTCTTTTTTCCAGAATTCGTGAAATTCAGCATCAAAATATGCTTTTCTCTCATCCGTAATTTCGGGTGTTAGACAGAGCAATTCATCAGCAGAAACGTGAAAAAGTCTTGTCAATGGTGCAATCAGGGATATATCCGGACTGCTTAATCCACATTCCCACTTGGAAATCGCTTGATAGGAAACGCAAAGATAGTCCGCAAGTTTTTCTTGCGTCAAATCATTCTTTTTTCTTAGCTGTTTAATTTTCTCTCCAATCGTCATAACATTACCTCATAATTTTTTATTGAATCCGGATTCTGTGTTTATTATAACATGATATAAAATTTAATACAATAACTTGTTTTTTGATATGATTTCAACTTGTAGTTGAGTTGTTAAGTGAAAGGATGGGGCACCTGCTTTATCGCAGGTGCGCCAAGCGGTGCTTTTTATAGTAAACTAAATGTTAATAAACGTCGTAAAGTCTTGAAATCAGTGGGGATTTATGTTATAATTTTTTCACAATGATCCTAACGGAGATATTAAAATGAAAACTTACGCACCGGGAAAAGGTCCTGATTATGGCGAGGACAAGCTTCATCCCAAAGAAATAGAGTTAAAGGGCGGCACTGCCGAAAAAGCGGTGAACTTTTGGTTTTACCATAAATGGAAGGTCATAATCGCACTTTTCATCGTTTTCGTCCTGCTCGTTGCCTGCTTGCAGACCTGCACCTCAATCGAGGACGACGTTTTAGTGCTTTATGCGGGCCCGTGCAACATAGGCGCATCGGGCGTTGAAGGAATGGGCGTTGCCCTTTCGGGCGTTCTTCCGCGCGACTTCAACGGCGACGGTGAAAACCACGCCACGCTCGTAGGGCTTAACATCTTCTCACCCGAGCAGGTGGCGGCGCTTGCCGAGGCGGCAAAGACCGATACGAACGTCGCCCCCGTCAACACCTACGTTAATCAGCGTGAGCTTAGCTCGTTTGACAACCTCATCCTCACGGGTGAATACTCTATATGCCTGCTTGACCCGTGGCTGTACGAGCGAGTAGCGTCCTCGGGTGGCTTTACAAAGCTTGCCGACCTTCTCGGCACTGCTCCCGACGGTGCGTACAGCGCGTACGCCTTTACGTTTAAGGACACCGCATTTGCCAAGGCACACGCCGAGGAATTCCAATACCTGCCCGACGATACCCTGCTATGCATACGCAACACGAACTCAATGGGCTCGGTGATCAACAAGGACTCAACGCTTAAAAAGCACGCCGAGGCAGTTGAAACGTTCAAAGCTATTATGAACTATCAATAAATCAAAAAGCTCTTATGATTTTCATAAGAGCTTTTTGATTTATTTTATTCGCTTGTATATCTCGTCAGACAGCTTGACGAAATCCGCGGTGGAAAGCACCTCGCCGCGAATATTTGCGGGGAAACCGCACGCGAGGATGGCGTCCGTAAGCTCGTCCTTTGAAAGCTCCGAAATTCCCGCCGAAAGCGCGTTTGGCAAGGTCTTGCGGCGTTGCTCGAACGCGGCGCGAAGCGTTCTGAAAAAGAGTGCTTCGTCAAGCGGCTTGTAGGGCTTGTCCTTATAAAGGTCGATGCGCACGACGGTGGAATCCACCTTGGGCGGCGGAAGGAACTTGCCCGCGGGAACCTTCAAAAGCTTTTGGCACGTGCCGAAATAGTTAAGATAAGCCGTGACAGAGCCGTAGTCCCTGTGTCCCGCCGCGGCGCAAAGGCGGTCCGCCACCTCGGACTGTATCATTACCGTGATGCAATCAAAGGGAAGCCCCGACCCTAAAAGCTCAAGCAATATGGGGGTGGTTATATAATACGGGAGATTTGCGCAGACAGATACGCCGCCGCGCTCAAAGGCATCACCGAGGAGTGTGCGGATATCCGTTTTCATAACGTCGCCGCAAATCACCTCAACGTTTTTATGCTCACCAAGCGTGTAACCGAGAAGCGGAATAAGTCCGCGGTCTATCTCGATAGCGATGACCTTTTCGTATCGCAGAGCCAGCTCGTGCGTGAGCGAGCCGCAGCCCGCGCCTATCTCAAGCACGGTTTTTGTGTTCGCCGCGGCGCAGGAGTCGGCAATCGCCTCGACCACAGATTTATCCGTAAGGAAGTTCTGCCCGAATTCCTTTCGGAAGGTCAGCCCGAATATCGACATTACGTCCTTTATAGTTTTAACGTCACAAAGATTCATTTTTCCTTGTCCTTTTATTTATTGAAGATATTATATCACATAACGCGCGGTTTTTCAAGGCGAATGCGATATAAATACGTCTTATTTAGCCTTTAGTGCGCCACAATCGGTGAAGATCAAGTCGCCAACGGAAAATTTTTCTCCCTTTCGCATATCGCGAGGCTCTGCCACTCTGCGGCTCTCGATATAACCCTCCTTATAATTGACAATAACGAAAAATTGCAAACCATTCTCATTTACCAGATAATATTCAGAACCGAGCAGTCTAATGCTGTTTAGTAAATCACTAAATCCAATAAAAGGGGTAAAAAGAAAAATGAATAAATCGAATCCTTTATCAACTTTATCTAGTTTCTTCTGTGCGACTAGAGTTCTGATTTCAGCGGAAGGATATTTTTCAAGCATCAGTTTATCCGTAAGCTTTTTCTTGATAAACGCCTTGCCGTACTTTGATATATCGACAGGCTCTCTGATCACGTTTACGTCAATTTCCTTACCGTCATCCAAAAGATAATCAACGCTAACGCTTAAAAGTTGTGCCAAAAGTTTAAGATTTGAAACGTCGGGAATGCCCTTGTCGGATTCCCATTTTGTAATCGCCTGACGGGATACCATCATCTTGCCCGCAAGCTGCTCCTGCGTGAGTCCGCTTTCAATTCTTGCTTTTTTGATCTTTTCACCGAGTGTCATAATGAATTCCTCCAAAATTTGTTTTTGCAAAATTTGTTTTTGCTTTGCGTTTTCAGTTTAGCACACTCGCTTTTGAAAAACAAGAATCGCACTGTAGCGGGCACGCAACGCTCCGTAGCATTTGATTTTTATAGGATGCGGATGGTTTTTATCATTATAGCATACAAAAAGCGAAAAATCAATGCGGCGGGAGATGTGAAGCGCGAGGAGTATGATGTTATTTTATTTTCGCCTGTCTGAAAAATCCAACGAATTCCACATCAGCCGCATACTTTAGCGAATACGCCCCCTCGCCCCTGCTGAGCGCATCCGTGATATCCTTGATCTCTTTTTGAACATCCTCAAGCGTTGAATACCAACCGAGTATCGTTGCGTGCTCTCCCCAAAAGGTGACTCTGTCAATTCCGTTCAAAATATATTTTGGTTCACCTTTAGCGGGGAACAAGATGGGAGAAACCTTGACGGCGTGACAAACGACCACATTTGCGTTGTCAAACGTGGTAATGGCGATCTTTCCCGACGGAGCGTATACCGCGCTCTTCTCTTCGCCGCTTTCTTTTTCAGCAACGTTAGATGCATCGTTGAGTAAATAATCAAGTGAAATATTTAATTGTCTTGATATCTCTATTAATTTTTCCGTTTCGGGATATCCGTTTCCCGATTCCCATTTGGAAATCGCTTGTCTTGATACTCCAAGCAATTCTGCCAATTCTTCTTGGGTTATATTTCTCTGTTTTCTGATCTCTCTTAAGTTTTCGCCGAAGCTCATTCTACAGCCTCTCTTTCATAAAAGTTTGCATTTGAAAGTTGTACAATAAAAATGGACAAAAAGAAGAGTTAATGATATAATTAACTTGAAAGAGGTGAGTCCATGAAAAGAACGTACAGCAAGGAATTCAAGATCAAAGCG
>JAZPZM010000096.1:0-9632 GCA_045544735.1 Eubacteriales bacterium | reverse complement strand
GGTCTTGATACCGGTCTTGCTGCTTGCCCACGCTGCGTGGTTGTCTACGTCGATGATGTAGTTCATTCTGAGAGAGCCGGAGCCTGCAACGTAGTCGGTGCAAAGACCCTCAACAGAGAAGAGGTTAAAGGAAACTCCGCTTACAGTCTGAGTGTAGGTGGGGAAGTTTGCAACGGGACCGGGGTTAACAGAGCCCTTGGTTCCGTTGAGCTCCTCAGCGGTGGTGTAGTAGGGAGTAAGAGCGGCGCCGTCGAAGTTGAGGAAGCCGTCGATACCTGCGATACCGTAGGTGAGAGAAGAATCAATGTTGGTTACGTAAACGTCAACCTTGATACCGGTGAAGTTTTCGTTTGCGCCGGTAGCAAAGTTGTAAACGCTGTAAGTGCCGTAGTTAGCGTCAAGAGTAACGTCGAACTTGGGAGCTACGAGATATACGTAATCGTTGGTGTACGTACCTGCTGCGCTGTCGTAACGGACGATAGCGTCCTTGTTGACGGTGTGGTGGGGAGCAGTGTCAGTACCGATGAGCTGGTACCAATCGGGATCAACCTGGCTACTGCCGTTGAGCTTGTAAGCGACCTCGCCGCTTGCGAGCTGTGCGTTGGTTACCTGAGTCATACCTGCGGTGGAAGCGGACTCGGTGGAGGTGTATCCGGAGGGAAGGTTAGCTACGAAGTAGCAGTTGGTACGGGTAACAGTACCTACTGCGTTGTAGTTACAGAAATAAGATGCGAAGTTGGTTCCGCAAGTATAGGTGGGAGCTGCGCTGAGGCAGTTGGTAAATGTTACGCTTGCAGCGAGGTCGACTCTGGGAAGGAATCCGCCCGCGTTGTACTTAACGTCGGTAGAGCCGCTCTTCTTGTTGGTGATAGCACCGAAGTTTGCACAGTCGGTGAAGGTGATAACGTCATTGCTGGAACCGCTTGCACAAGCAAGGAATCCGCCCGCGTCACTTCCCGTAGCCTCAACGTCACCGTAGTTGATGCAACGAGTGAAGGAAACGGTGTGCTTGCTGGTATCAAGCATTCCGATGAAACCACCTGCATAGGAGTTGGTGGTGTAGATGTCGGAGTGGTTTACGCAATCAATGAGAACGGCGGTCATATCGGTAGCATTGGTTCTTCCGATGAAAGCGCCGACCTGGTTGTCGCTGTCGATCTTACCGAGAGATACGCAGTTGGTCATCTCTATGTAGGTGGTAACACCGGGAACGATAGCGATGAAGGACGCTACGGTTCCGTCGTCGGTAGAGACGCCTGCGGAGGTGTCAATAGCAACGTCAACGGTAACGTTTTCAATAGATATGGGGTTGGAGGAGGTGGCTGCTGCAACCTCGTAAGCAACGGGGGTAAAATCAACGGTACCCGAAGCTACGACCTTGAAGTTCTTGAGGGTTGCGCCGCCGCCGAGAGTGGCGAACATGGTGTCAGCTACGGTGATGGTGTAGCCGTTACCGTCAAGAGTACCCGTGAAGGTGCTTGCAAAGGTTGCACCTGCGGAAACGGTAATGTTGCTCGTGAGAACGTAATCACCCGTTGCGCTGGTGATCTGGTCCCAAGAAGAAACGCTTGTTGCAGCCGATGCAGTGATGGGCATAGCAACGATCACGGCGGTAAGAATCATGCAAACAGCCATGAAAAGTGATGTGAGTTTTTTGATAGTTTGCTTCATAAATTCATCTCCTTGAATATTACAAAAAACATTGTGTTAATGATAACACAGCAAATGTGTATTGTCAAGGGATTTTTTGAAATTTGTTTAATTATTTTATATCCGAAAAAGTTTTTTTGTGCAATATGCACATATTGATTGTGCATATAAATCAATTTGTCAAGTCTCAAACAAACGCCGTATATAATAAAGAAGTGAAAAAAGCAAACGGTGGGCGAACCGTTTGCTTTTTTCATTATATCGTATCCTTGGCTTTTTCCTCGTCTGCCAAAAGCATCAAGACCTCGTAAACACTCTTGACGGGCATAAGCTTTACGGAGCATTCAATCGGTCTTTTTTCAATGTTTCTGTAGGGGACTACGACGCGAGAAAAACCGAGTCGTTCAGCCTCGCGCACGCGCTGCTCAAGCGAGGATACGGCGCGGCACTCACCCGCAAGACCTATCTCGCCTATGGCGACGAGGTCGTCGGGAACTATCTTGTCAGTTATCGACGATATCATAGCAAGCGCTATGGCGATGTCCGCCGCGGGCTCGTCAAGATGCAAGCCGCCGATGACGTTGATGTAGATATCGTTGGCGGAGAAGCGCAGCCCGAGGCGCTTTTCAAGCACCGCGGTGATGAGGCACATTCTGTTGTAGTCTACTCCGTTTACCGTGCGGCGCGGAGATGGGAAGGAGGTCGGGCTCACAAGCGCCTGAACCTCTGCGATTATCGGGCGCGTGCCTTCAAGAGTACAGACAGCACAGTTGCCCGAAACCTTTTTCGGTCTGCCCGCAAGAAGCACCTCGGAGGGATTAGGCACTTGGCAAAGCCCCTTGTCGGTCATTTCAAAAACGCCGATCTCGTTGGTCGATCCGTAGCGGTTCTTACCCGCGCGGATTATCCTGTACGCTTGTTGGTGGTCGCCCTCGAAGCACAAAACCGCATCGACCATATGCTCAAGCAGCTTGGGACCCGCGATCGAGCCTTCCTTGTTGACGTGACCTACGAGGATCACGGAGATGTTGTCGTTTTTCGCTTTGGCGATAAACGACAGCGCCGCCTCTCTGACCTGCGTGACGCTTCCCGGAGAGGACGCGGAGAGAGGAGAGTACATCGTTTGCACCGAGTCCACTATAACCACTTCGGGTTTTATGCGGTCGGCCTCGCGCAGAACCTTGTCAACGTTGGTCTCGGTCAGGACGAAAAGCTCCTTGCCGTCAACGCCGAGGCGCTTTGCGCGAAGCTTTAGCTGACCACCCGATTCCTCTCCCGATATGTAAAGCACGCGGCGGCTCTCGCTGAGAATACCGCTTATCTGTAGCAGAAGGGTTGATTTTCCTATTCCGGGTTCGCCCGTCAACAGTACCACGGAGCCGCGAACAAGACCGCCGCCAAGCACGCGGTCAAGCTCGGTAAGTCCCGTGAGCGAGCGGATGCATTCATCCTGCGACATCTCGTTGAGCGGAAGCGCTCGCGCGTCCGTTCCGATGCCCGTGCCGCGCTTCGTTTCTTGCATATTCTTTTCGGGCGATGTGTCGATAACGTCCTCGGTAAAGGAGTTCCAAGCCCCGCATTTTGGACATTTGCCAAGCCACTTGGGGCTTTCAAATTCGCAATTTGAACATATGAAAACAGATTTTAAACGACCCATTTTTGTTTCCTTAAAGTTTTTTTATATTATACACCACAAAGCTCGCGCCGTCAAGTACATCATCCGAGAGTGGAGGAATATCCGCTCATATTTTCACTTGCGGCGGCGAATATCACAAGGGCGAGCTTTTGCAGATAAGCATCGTCGCAAAGCAGAGCCGCCTCGTCGGGATTTGACAAAAAGCCGCACTCAACGAGAACGGCGGGATATTCAAGCTTGTCAAGCAGATATATCCTGCCGCCCGACGGCTTCACCTCGCGCGTGTTTTCGGGCTGAAGGGTTGCTCTTGCGAGCGTTTGGATGCTGTTTGCAACTGTTTGCGAGCGGCTGTGGTTTGGCGAATAGTACACCTGCAATCCGCGGTATTTTGGTTGCGGAAAAGAGTTCATATGTATGCTTATGAAAAGCCGCGCACCGCAGACGTTGGCGGTGTTGAGCCGCGCCGCCATATCGAGTATTTTTTTTCGTCCCTTGAAGTCTGCGTTTCTGTCATATAGGAGCTTATCTTCCGTGCGCGTCTGCACTACGGAATAGCCCGCGGCGTTGAACATATCCCCAAGCATCAGAGAGATTTTTAGATTTATATCTTTTTCGCACTTTCCGTCCTTCGAGACCGCGCCACCGTCCTCGCCGCCGTGCCCCGCGTCAATGACGACGGTTGGCGTACCGCCTCCTGCGCCCGTCGGAGCATTGCGCCTCGGAAGGTGCGGCAGGGAAGCAGCGAATAGGCAGAAAAGCGTAAATGTTAATGCAAAAAGCAGAAAGAGTGCTACTGTAAGTCGGCTGCCGGTTTTCTTTTCTTTTTTCAAAAAATCACCCCCATTGAATTTTACTTAACAATGGGGGCGAATATGCAAAAAAGCGGTTTTCAGAAAACCGCTTTTTTGATTGATATTCTTATTTGATGCTTTCGAGATAGTTTACAACGTCGCCAACGGTGACGAAATTGTGTATGTCGTTGTCGTCGATGTCAATGGTAAAGGTCTCCTCGCAACGCATTACAAGCTCTGCAAGCTCAATGGAGTTGATGCCCAGATCACCCGACAGCTCTGCGTCAAGGGTTATCTTGTCCTCCTCGACCTGAAGCTCGTCAACGAGAAGCGCTTTGAATTGTTCAAACATTGTGATATCCTCCAAAAATTAATCCTGATTTTACATAATATCGGAACAAGCGCCAAAGCGGCTCCGACAAAGGACTTTTACTATTATATCCCTTTTTTACCCAAATGTCAAGTACGCTGCCTGATTTTTTCAAGAATTTAAGAAAAACGAGGCTTATAGCCAATGTCAGCGAAACGTTCCGTGTCTGCGCGTTTTTGAAGCCTTGAGGGCAGATCTTGTGATAATATACGCGGCGGTGATGATGATTCCGCTTATTACGCTTGCTTTAAAAATGCGGCTCTGCGTTATTCCGCGTACCCATTCAAGAAAATAAAGCCACTCGCTTTTGGCGACCGAAAATTTGGTCACAAGGTTTACCGTGCCAAGCACCTCGCCGTCTCTGACGACGGAAATGAAGCCGACCGACGTGCCCTCGGTAACGGGTGCCGTCAGGGAATCCACGGTCAGCGTGTAGTCGAGGGTTATATCCTTGCCAACCTCTGCGCTTTTGGGGAGGAAAAAGGACATAGAGCCTTCGGAAACGACCAGCACGCTTTCATTGTCTGCCGCCATCTCAACGGGAAGCTCGGTGATTATCGCGCCCTTTTTTAATACTTCTTTATATTCAAATGTTTTGAACGCCAAGTTTATAAGCTTGTTGGTAAGAATGTAGGAGGAGTTATTGCCGTCGATATCGGTCATGCCGCCCATAACTATGGACAAATATGACAGCGAGCCCGATTGTGCCACCGTTACTACGCATTCTCCGCCTTGAACGGTAAAGCCCGCGTTGATTCCGCGACAGAGCTTATTGTAGTATCTTTGCGATCTCAGCTTTGACAAAAGATAGTTTCTGTTCGCAAAATCGCGCTTGGTGGACAGCCCCTCGGTCTCGTACGATTGTGCCGATGATATCTCCATATAAAGCGGCACCTTGTACGCGGCGAGCGCAAGGGTGGCAACGTCACGCGCGGTCGTCACCATCGCGGGATCGTGCACTCCCGTGGCGTTGGTGTAAACGGTGTTCGTCATACCAAGAGTCTTTGCACGCTCGTTCATAAGGGAAACGAAGGCAGCCTCGCCCCCGGAAATAACGTGCGCAATTATGGCGATAGCGTCGTTGTATCCGCCGCAGATAGCGTGGTAGAGCAGATCGCGAGCCGTGGGATATTCACCGGGAGTCAGCCAGTTACATTGCTGTCCTACGACGCTCGTGAGCATTTCGGGCTTTATGGTTATCCTCTCGTCCAGCCTGCTTGCCAAGTGCTCTATCGCTACGATGCCCATCATTATTTTAACCGTGGAGGCGGGATATATCAGAGCGTCGCAGTTTTTCTCAACTATCGGGATCTTGTTTTCAATATTATAAAGATATATCGTCTTTGCCGTGTCAAGGGGAAGGTCTGAAAGCTCCTCTGCGCCCGCATGCACTCCGACGAACGGCAAGAGCGTAGCAAGGCACAGACAGACACAGCAGAAAAACGCCACAATTCTCCTTGTGGCGAAGCATCCTGTGGATCTCATTTTATTATCCTGTATATCAATTATTTTCAGCAAAAACGGCGCGAGCGGCTTCAATGTCCGCACTCACCTGCCTGACTAATTCATCAGCGCTCGGGAATACCTTTTCGCCGCGCAGATAGCGCAAAAACTCAACCTTTACGTTCTTGCCGTAAAGGCTTTCGGAGGTATCAAGCAAATGCGTTTCAACGCGCACCTGACCGCGCGAGTCGAGCGTGGGAGCAGTGCCGCAATCGGTGATGGAATTCACCTTTTTGCCGTCGGGGAGAATAGTGCGTGTGGCGTATACGCCGAATTTAGGTATCAAGCGGTTTTCGGACGGAACTTGGTTAAGCGTTGGGAAGCCGAGCTTTCGTCCGTCGCCGCGCCCCGTGGAAACGGGAAGAGTTATGGAATACGGTGCGCCGAGCATTTTGGCGGCTTCGTCGACTCGCCCGTCCTCGATAAGTGCGCGAATACGGCTGGAGCTTATGGGCGCGCCGCCGTGCACAACTGCGTCAACGCAAACGGCGTTTTCTCCAAAATACCGCTTTAGCGTTTCGGGCGTGCCTTGACGGTCTTTTCCGAAGCAGAAATTAAATCCGCATACCGTAGCTATCGCGTTAAAACGACCGACGAGCATCTTTTCTACGAAGTCCTCCGGGCTCATATCCTTTATTGCGGAAAAATCCGCAAATATGGCAAGGTCTGCGCCCATCGCGCCGAAGCGGCACAGCCTTTCGTTCGCGTTGCTGAGGGCG
This sequence comes from Eubacteriales bacterium, assembly GCA_045544735.1. Taxonomy (GTDB): domain Bacteria; phylum Bacillota; class Clostridia; order Oscillospirales; family CAG-272; genus CAG-390. The sequence continues at coordinate 2,963 of JAZPZM010000096.1, read as the reverse complement.
ATTCGCCTTTCGGGATTTGCGTATGACGCGGGGGGGAGAGCAAAGGAAAAGACGCAGAGCGACGCGTTAAGGCACTCCGCAAGGTTGTACGCGGTGTCTATTATCGCCTTGTGACCGAGGTGCAATCCGTCAAAGCTGCCAAGCGCGATCACCGACTTGTCCATTGCCGCCCTTACTGTCAGCGGCTTGAACTCAAAGGGAGCGGAGTTCATTTTTCAGACTTACTCTTTTCCGCAAAGTAGTACCTTATTATAGCTTCAAGCAGATCGTCGCGGTCAAAGCGGCAAACAAGGCTTCTTGCGTTTTTGTGGTTGGTAATGTATGCGGGGTCATCGGAAATGATGTAACCGACGAGCTGGCTTGTGGGATTGTATCCCTTTTCGTCAAGCGCGTCATAGACCGTGTCAAGTATTTCTCTTATTGTGGCATCCTTGTCGGCGGCAGTGGGGAATGGTCTTGTTTCGCGTCCGCCCATCAACGTGTTAAAGGGTTTTCCAAGCATCGTGAATCTCCTTTTCGAAAATACAATTAATCATTGTAATTATAACCTATTTTTTTCGTAATTTCAATAGTTTAGAGCGCGGAATTTTTTGATTTTAATAAAAAATACAAGCATTTTAACCGTTTTTACGGTAATATCTTTCAGCCGTGTCAAAGGCGAGCGTGCCCACGAATACTATAAGGAGCGTCATTATTATGTATTCCACCATCGGGGAATAATAAAAAAATGCGCCCACGGGGTCTTTTGCCGCGGCTTCCTGCGCGGAGTATATAAGCGCGGCAAGGGCAAGACATACGGCACTTGCACCAAGCCTGAATATCAGCATCGCGCGGCGGCTTATTTCCGATACCGCAAGCAGAAAATCGTTTAAGCGTGGATTTTTTGCGTTCATTTTGCCCCCTTTCCTAAAATGAATATTTTTAAAATATGCGTCGAAAAAACGCGAAATATGCGTTTTTTTCATTATAACATACGTTTTATTCACATTCCAGCGGTAAATAATGGGCGAGGGTATTGTGCAGCTTGCGGAAAAATAAAATCACCTGATTACAAAAAATGAATAATTATTCAAAAAAATACAAAAATGGATAAAAATGAAAAAATAAACGCTATGAAACTGTAGAATTTTCGCTTGATTTGTCATTTATGCCCAAATATTACGCCCGAATCTTGACAATTTCCCAAATAAAGCGTGTGCTATCATCTTATTGCGAACCCAAAAAATGAGGAGGTTGAAACGATGATTTTCTTTAAGCAACACCGAAAAAGCCGTCGCAGGAGCATAGTGCGCATAAGGAACGAGGTACGCATCGTTCTTGGGAAGGAGGTGACGTACGGCTTTTACGAGGTGCGCGGCGCGGGCGGCGTGCGCTACGCCGTGAGCGTTTCGTGCGGAGCGGAGAAGAGCACGTATTATTTCGGGGCGGTAAGGCTTGCGGCGGAGGAGATGTTTGACGTTATCGTAGAAGGCTTGGTAACGCCGTGCAGCTTGAAATACATAGCAGAGGATTTCAGCGGCGGACGGGCAAAAATGCTCAAATAAGGCAGTTTTCAGAAAAAACTTTACAAAACGAAAAAAATGTGCTATTATTTAAGCATAAAATACCCAAAAAGGATAAAAAAGCATGAAATGTCCAAATTGCGGCTGCCTTGAAAGCCGAGTTATCGATTCCCGTCAGAACGTAGACGCAAACAATATCCGCCGTCGCCGCGAGTGTATGGCGTGCCAAAAGAGATTTACCACCTTTGAGGTGGTGGAGTCCGTACAGACGATAGTGATAAAGAAGAACGGCTCAAAGCAGCTCTTTGACCGTCAAAAGCTTCTGGCAGGTCTGCTTAAGGCGTGCGAAAAACGCCCCGTCAACGCCGAAGCCATAGCGGCGGAGATCGAGGCGGAGCTTAATAATTCCTTGCATCAGGAGGTCACGTCGGGTGACATCGGAGAGATGGTCATGCGCAAGCTCAAGGAGGCTGACGACGTTGCCTACGTCCGCTTTGCAAGCGTGTACCGCGAGTTCAAGGATATCGAATCCTTTATCAGAGAGCTGACCGACATCAAAAACGGCGGCATTCAGGAATAAAAAATGCGCCCCAAGCGTTTGGGGCGCATTTTTTATTCGTTTTACGCCTTGAGTCTTGCCTCAAGTGCGGAAAGCTCGTCGTAAAGCTCAGCGGGAACGCGGTCGCCAACGAGAGCGTAGAACTCTCTGATGTTGGAGATATCGTCGATCCACGAAGCCTTGTCTATGCTGACAAGCTCCTTGATGGTGTCAAGGTTGACGTCCTCAAGTCCCTCGATGTTGATATCTTCAGCCTTGGGAACGTAGCCGATAGCGGTAAGGTCAGCCTCGACCTTGTCCTCGCAACGAGCAAGGATCCAATCGAGAACGCGGAGGTTGTCACCGAATCCGGGCCAGATGAAGTGACCTTCGTCGTCGGTGCGGAACCAGTTAACGTGGAATATCTTGGGAGCGTTGGGGATCTTCTTGCCCATGTCAAGCCAATGTGCCCAGTAGTCGCCCATGTTGTAGCCGACGAAGGGACGCATTGCCATAGGATCGCGGCGAACTACGCCGACAGCACCTGCGGCTGCTGCGGTAGTCTCGGAAGCCATGATAGAGCCAACGAACGTACCGTTCTGCCAGCTTGTGGACTGGTATACCAGGGGAGCGGTCTTTGCACGTCTGCCGCCGAATACGATCGCGCTGATCGGAACGCCCTTAAGGCTGTTGAACTCGGAGGAGATGCAGGGGCAGTTCTTTGCGAGCGCGGTGAAGCGGGAGTTGGGATGAGCGCCGCAGGTGGACTTATCCTTCTTGTCGTACTTGGTGCAGTCCCAAGGATTGCCCTTCCAGTCGATAGCGTAGCCGGGCTGGGGAGGATTGTTGTCAAGGCCTTCCCACCAAACGGTGTTGTCCTTGGTGTTGTGAACGACGTTGGTGAATATGGTATCGCGCATACA
>JAZPZM010000095.1:0-15609 GCA_045544735.1 Eubacteriales bacterium | reverse complement strand
AGGCGCGCCGCCAGCGTTCATCCTGAGCCAGGATCAAACTCTCTGAATCATTGTATCTCAAACGGACCTAAGCCCGTCCAAAATCTTATTCAGAGCTTTTGCTCTTAGCACTAGTACTTAACTAGCTTCTTTCGTATGACTCTCGTCATACTGATTTACCTTTGAGTTCGTGTTTCTCAAATTCTTTGACCGTTTCCTCGCACTTCTTTGTGTGCTTGTACTTCTTCGTCTGTTGTTCAATTTTCAATGACCTTCGCGGTCCGCTCGCGGACAGCTTTTATATAATACCACTTTCACCCCGCTTTGTCAAGCCCTTTTTTGAAAAAAATTGAAAAATTTTTGATTTTTTTTGATTTTTTTATTTTTATTTCAAAAATGTTGCAAACGAGACGCAAAAACGGCGTTTTTTCCTCTCAAAGCCGCGCTTGAGCAAACATTCCTCTTGATTTTTTCCTTCCTTTATAGTATAATGTACCTAAAGACACAGGAAAGGAGTGCGCCGATGAAGAAAAGAATACTCTCTATAGGCGAGGCACGCATTGATCTTTGCCTGCCCGTGGGAGAGCTGCCGCGCTCTCCCAAAGCCCCAATTATTGCCAAAAGCTGCAGCTTCGTTCCATCGGGGAGCGCCGCTATCACCGCAACCGCGGTGGCGCGTCTCGGCGGCGACAGCGTTCTTTGCACGCGACTCGGCCGCGACAGGAACGGCACGGACCTTAGAAGGATCTACGAATACGAGGGTATAGACACGCGCTTCGTTTCCTCGGATAACGCGCTGCCGACCAGCTTTAGCGTAATATACGCAAACGAAAGCATCGAAAAGCAGATATGCCTTTCGCCCGACGCAAGCTGCGCGCTCAGCCCGTCCGACGTCGAAGGGGCGTTCATTTGCCGCCCCGACGCGATAATCACGAGCGTCGAGCTGCCGCGCGACACTCTGCTTGCCGTCGCCGACATCGCCGCCAAGCGCGAGATACCCCTTTATCTTGACGGCGGCGCGTCTATACAAACGTTTCCGTTTGACGAGCTGGCACCCATCGAGCTTTTTGCCCCCGACGAGTACGAAACCAGACTTCTGACCGACGTAAACCCCGACACGCCCGAAAAATGCTTAAAGGCGGCGATTGCGCTGTCAAGAATAGTCCGAGCCAGATTTTACGCTATCAAGCTCGGCAATCGCGGCTGTTACATCTACGACGGCAAATACTACCACTGCCTGCCCGCCTACGACGTTAAGGCGAAGGACCCGAGTGCCGCAGGCGATGCATTTCTTGCCGCGCTCGCCCTCGACCATCTTGAATACGGCGATATAGCACGCGCGGGCAAGTTTGCCAACGTGGTCGGTGCGCTGACTGTGAACCGCCGCGGCGCGCTGATATCCGTTCCACACCGCAAGGACGTTGCGGAATTTATCGCAGAACGCGCAATAAGACTTTAAGGAGAGAAAAAGTGAGAAAGCTTACGGTTTTTTTCAACCCCACCTCGGGAAACGGCAAGGGTGAGGCTGACGCTCACCGCCTTGATAACATACACCCCGATTGCGAAATAAATTACGTAAATAAAAATTTCGACACTTCCTTTCACGAGATCATATCAGAGGTAGACGCCGACGAGCCCGTAGTAATTTCGGGCGGCGACGGAACGCTCAACCGCCTGATAAACGAGATTGGCAAGGAGGACCTTGACCACGAAATACTCTACTTCCCCACGGGAAGCGGAAACGATTTCATCCACGACCTCGGAATGCCCGCAAACACGCCGCCATTTTTGCTCAACCCCTACGTTGAGAAGCTTCCGCGCGTGAGAATTCGTTCAAAAGAGTACAAATTCATCAACGGCACGGGCGCGGGATTTGACGGATATTGCTGTGCCGCGGGAAACAACAAGCGTTCAAGCTCCGCAGAGCTGTCCAAAAAGCCGATAAATTACACCGCCATAGCCGTAAAGGGACTTCTGTTCGCATTCAAGCCGACGAGCGCGACGATAACCGTTGACGGCGTAGTCCACGAATACAAGCGCGTGTGGATGTGCCCCGTGATGAAGGGCAGATTTTTCGGCGGCGGAATGATGATCGCGCCCAATCAGGACAGACTTGACCCCGAAGGAACGCTGACCGTGGTGGTCGCGCACAAGCTGCGTCCTCTGCGGATGCTGACGATATTCCCCTCGATCTTCAAGGGACAGCACGTAAAGCACAAAAAATACGTGGAAGTTCTCACGGGCAAGACCATAAAGGTCGAGCTTGACCGCCCCTGCGAGATGCAGATAGACGGCGAGACCGTCAGCGGAGTTAAAAAATATACAGTATTTTCGGAATAAAAAAGGTAATCATTACAAAAAACAATTTTAAATAGTTAAAAGCCTCGACAAAGGAATTTCCTTGCGAGGCTTTCTTGTTTAATTATTCCACGCACCAATTTCCGGCATATTTCGTAAGCCGTTCCTTGATTTTGATGAAGGTATCGGTTTCGCGCACTTTATCAAAAACGTTACTTTCAAGTTTATTGAGCAGCCGAGCCGCCTCATTTTCCGAAGAAGTAGTACACCAACTACTATGGGGCATACCCCTAAAAACAAGAGATGTGCAATCTTCATTTACCGATGTGATAAATTTAATCGCATGTTCCGCTGCCAAGGAAAGATGATATAACGTTTTTTCGTATTCTTCTTTTTTTGCATAATAAAATGCTTGTTCGCGATGTGTATCAGCAAGATGTACATTGTAGAATCCAAAATCTCCGTTTTCAAAAAACAAATGCAAAAAAGCAATACGTTTATCACGAAGAACAGCATCCTCCTCCGATGTGTAAGCCATCTCTCCCGAGTCCAACTTGGTCTGCATAAAAAACAACCTATTGGATAGATGTTGAAATAAGTTTGCAGCCTCACTCTGCTTGGCGGAATATTCTTTATCACCGGAATAAACACTTGTTAGAAGCATCTCTTGTGAAACGCACATAATAGGCATTGATTCCGCCATTTTAACGGCTTCATCCAATCTGCCGGCATCACGATACGAAAAACACAAAATTTGGATCGCCCCATGCCGTTGATAATCTTCCGTGCTTTGCTTAAGAATCTTCTCTCCCCACTTTATTGCTTCATCAAGAAATTTAATATCTCCCGTGGCATCTTTTTGCATAGAAGAAACATACATAAGAGCATAGATAATATCACAATTATCCGGATATTTTTGAAGTCCTTCTTCCAAAATTTTGCGAGCTTTTTCCAAATAACCTCTTCTTGAATATTTATCAGCTTCATCACAAATTTCTTCAACAGCTTCCAGCCTGCGTGTAACGTCTATGCCCAAAAGCTCATCGGAAGTAATATTAAAAAGGTTACACAACGGAGGAATGAGAGAAATATCAGGCATTGCCACATCGGTTTCCCAACGACTAACCGCTTGCGGAGAAATAGACAATATTTCAGCAAGCCGCTCTTGTGTCATATCATATTTTCGACGAAGTTCCTTAATAGTTTTTCCTAAACTCATTCCATAATCCTCCAGACAAATATTTATCAACCGGTTGTGATTATATTATATAACAAAAGTTTATGTTTTTCTATATCTCGTTAATTGAGAAAAAATCAATTTCAAATTGTTTATCGTGAGATAAATAATTGCACCACAACATTCGGTGGCGAGCAAGTGCGCATTTGGCGACAAAGAAAAAGCCTCGTCAGATTGTCAAGCCAAGTGCAACACTTTTTTCAAAAATTCATTTGGAGACAAAAAACCAAGGCATTTACGAGGACGATTGTTGATCAGAGAAACAACAGCATCCAGTTGTTCTTGAGTCACCTTATTGAAATCAGTTCCCCTTGGAAAGAAAAACCTAACCAAACCATTTATGTTCTCATTACTACCACGTTGCCAAGGCGCATGAGAGTCAGCAAAATAAACTTTTATGCCAAGCTCTTTTTCCAACTCCTTAAAACCAAGAAATTCAGTGCCGTTATCCAGCGTTAACGTCAAAGGCTTTACTTTTATCTCTGCATTTGCAAATGCAGAGATAAAAACGGAGTTGGTGCTTTCAAGTTTTTTATCCTTGGCTATAGCAGCAACAAATTGTCGCGATAGACGATCTACCCCTGTGATGAGATATCCTTTGCCTACCGAACCATATACCGTATCTCCTTCAAAATCTCCTAATCGCCCTCTATTATCTATGATTTCAGGTCGATCGTGGATAGAACTGTCAAAGAAACGTGTATAGGATTTCTTTTGGTGAGAATATGGTTTTGCCTTTCTTCTGAAATGCGTCCAAGGTTTAATACCGGGAAACATATTAGCCCTTACAGCTCGATAGATAGACGAGAACGAGATCTTCTCTTCGTGAGTGCTATTCCACTTGCCGGCAATGATTTCGGGAGACCAATATTGAAGCAATCCCTCAAAAACAAATTGGTACATTTCCTTATTGTGTTGTATATTATTTTTACGATGACAAGCCTTGCGACGATGCTTGTAATTTGTTTGTGCATGCCAATAATGGTAGTGGTTAGCCTTTTTGCTCCAATTTCTTTTGACCTCTCGACTGATTGTCGAGGGGCTTCTGTCCATAATTTTTGCAATTTCTCGAAAACTTTTTCCTTGATTTAAGAAAAACTGTAGACTTTCTCGCTCAAATAGTGTAAAATGTGTGTAGGACAATATTCTTACCTCCGTGTAGTTGTTTGTTGTGGTGACTACATTTTACACCTTGGTGAGAATATTGTCTATACTTTTTTCGGGTGTTGCACTTATTATTATAATCTGCCGAGGTGGCGTTTTCGCAAGAAAATGACGGAGGGATTGTCGAAAAAGCTATAGCGGGGTTAAAAACAATCCCTCAGTCACCTTCGGTGACAGCTCCCTTTACACAAGGGAGTCTTATGTCTGCAATCGCTTTTTGATAGTGCATAACAGTGTGCTACGTCTATGATAAAAAGCGGCGGTTTGCGTTAGCCTCCCTCCGAGAGGGAGGGGGACCGCGAAGCGGTGGAAGGAGAGTGCGTGCATAATGGAACAAGTGCTTGCCATATCAAGGCGCAGGCTCCTTCAGTCTCGCGTTCGCTCGACAGCTCCCTCTCGGAGGGAGCCTCCAGCTGTAACCGTTCACTACTTTGGTGTTTTATTAAAAAATTGTGCTTCAAAACGCATACGCATTGAGTCATTTTTTTATTTTCTGACGAAGTGCCACATACGCGCGTACTCGCCGTCCTTGTCACTCTTCGCGGTGATGCCACGTTTCAGCTCTGCGCCCGAAAAGCGCTCGCCGCTTATCGTATCAACGTAGTCCGCGCTCGCGTCCGCCGCCGAAAGCTTCAGCCTGAACTCGCGCTCGCGCTCGTCGCCCTCGTTTTGCAAGAACGAAAGAAGAAGCTCGCTCGCGTTCGTTTCCTTGTCGGCAAAATAATACGCGTATCTGCCGCACGCGGACGGGTCAAGAAGCCTGAAAAATTCGCCGCGCAGAATAAGCTCCTCGTAGGTGCGATATTCCTTTATCTGCTCGGAAATGGTGTTCTTCACCCTCTCGCTTGCGCTGAGAACGTCAAATTCGTAGCCGAGAGGACCGTTCATCGCCACGCGGAAGCGGTAATCGAGCTTTCGCGCGTCCTCGATACAGCCCTTGTGGTTGCCGACGTGACAGCTCATCACCGAGGTCGGGAATCCAAAGGTACTGCCGTGCTGAATGAAGGTTCTGTGAATGGGCGAGGTGTTGTCGCTTGCCCAGATCTGCGTGGAATACTTCATCATTCCGAGGTCGTAGCGGCCGCCGCCGCCGCTGCAATTTTCTATCATTACGTTCGGAAAATTCTCGTTAAACCACCTAAAGAGGTCGTAAACGCCGAGCATATAGCGGTACGCCGCCTCGCCCTGACGCTCGGGCGGGAGCGAGGGAGAATACACCTCGGTCATATTTCGGTTCATATCCCACTTGATATAGTCGATATCCGCGTTGCCGAGCGTTTTCGCAAAGGCGCATTTGAGATAGTCAAGCACCTCGGGGTTCGCCATATCAAGCACGTACTGCGATCTCGACTCAAGCTGGCGTCTGCCCGGTGCGGCAATAACGTATTCGGGGCGCGCCCTGAACAGCTCGCTGTCGGGGTTGACCATTTCGGGCTCTATCCAGATGCCGAATTTTATACCGTTTTTCTTGACACGGCGCACGAAGGGCGCAAGCCCGTCGGGGAAACGGTCGGGATTTGCATACCAATCACCAAGCCCCGCCTTATCGTTTACGCGCTTGCCAAACCAGCCGTCGTCCATAACGACCATATCCATTCCGCATTTTGCCGCCTCTGCGCCGAAGCTTTCCATTCTCTCGGCGTCGATGTTGAAGAAAAACGCTTCCCACGAATTCAGCACGACGGGGCGACAAGGGAATTTATCGCGCGGCAGAATGTGCGCGCGCACGAAGCGGTGCATATTGCGCGAGGCGCGTCCGATGCCGCCCGCGCTATACGTCATCACAGCCTCGGGAGAAGCAAAGCTCTCGCCCGACTTCAAAAGATAATTAAAGCACTCGTCACCGAGTCCCAAAAGAACGCGGGTGTTGTGCGTTTGGTCAGTCTCGACCTCGCCAAGCCAATTTCCACTCCAAACGAAGTTGAACGCGTAAGCCTCGCCCCTCTCCTCGGTCGCCTTTTTGTCCGTAACCATCATAAAGGGGCTGAAATGGTGGCTCGACGAGCCGCGGCGGCTGAAAACGCGCTGATTTCCGCGCATAAGCGGCTGACGCTGAATGTGGCGTTCGTGCGCCCACTCGCCGTAAAAGCTTATCATATCGCGCTCGTCGCCGTCGATATCAAGGGCGAGCGGCATAGCCTTTTCGATGCGAAGGTCGGCTTTTCCGCGATTTTCAAGCACAAAATAGCGCGAAATAACGTCGCTTTCGGGGAAAACGGTGTAGTAAAGGCGCAAGATCGCGCCCGTGACCTCGTCCGTGAGCGTCAACTCAAGCGTTTCGGTATTTTCGTCGGCGTCGGCGCAGGGCAAGCCGTCGGGAGAAAATCTTCCCTTAAACTTGCGCATACTCTTATAAATAAAGTACGTAACGTCGCTTCCCGTTTCCATACTGCGCAGTTTGAGCGCGGTCGCGCGGTAGTCTCCGCTGCCAAAAAGCGGAAGCTCGCTTGCGACGGTGTCGGGATAAATGCGCTCGTCGGAATAGGTCGCGGAGAAGGACTTCGACTTCTTGACGTACTCTATTCCCTGCGCACTCTTTATCGCGCCGTAGTAGAGATGTATCGGATATTTGCCGAAAAGCATCTCGAAAACGTACATCGTGCGCTTGGTTTTAAGGGTTACTCTTTCCCTTTTTCTATTAATGTAGATTGACATTTTTCACCATTGAAATTATTATTCTAAGCTATCCACTATTTTGTTTATGTTAGTAGCGTCATTATCAAAAACAGGATAGATGGGATCAAAAACAACTAACACACTATTGAAAAGTTTTTTATTATCCGCTTTTGTTAAATAATCAAAATAAAGATTTGTAGCAACATAACTCAACTCATTTGCAGAATCGGAAGTGAAAGAAAAGGAAATACTGATCGTTTCTCCCTTTTTTACGTTAATTGGGAAATGGGCACTATGTGGATTTTCTTCTCCAATTGCGTAAACAACATTTGCCACAGACAAAAAATCATCAAGACGTATACCCTGCAACACAACATCCTCTGTTGCATAAAATTTATACGTTACAAGCTCTTGTTCATTATTTATAAAACTCGAAGGAAATTCATTAGGAATAACAGAGATTTGCAATTCTTCTGTAAATACGTTTCCTTCTGAAAATATATGATTAACAGGTGTTGAAAAACTTAAAGATTGCCGAACTCCATCAACATTTAATATAATATTTTTGATGGTACAATTTTCAACATCGCCTTTAGCGGTTATTTCTACCATAATATATTTAATGTATAAATCTTTGTACTTATATGAATTTAAAACATCAATATTACTATCAATTATATTTACGGTATAATCATTGTTGTTTACGTTTACACCTGCAATTCCAACATAATCAATTTTTTCTATTTTCTGTTTTGAAAAAAGAGCAACTCTAAATGACAATGTATTCAAGCTTTTAGAATTAACAAAAATGTTAGAAGCATTATTCATAAAATCAGCAGTCTCCCGTTGTCCACTACTACAACCCGAAAACAGAAATATTATTAAAATCAAACTAATCAAATTTAATAAAATATTTTTCGTTTTCATAGAATTGTCCTCCTAATATGAAGATCAAACAGTAAACTCCGCCTTAACGTATATTACCTCGTCGGTGGCAAGTGCCTCGTCAACGAGCGCGTCGAAATCGAGCTTTTGCTCCTCGGCAATGACCTTTGGTATTTCGGGGCGCGTCTTGGGGTGGCGGGGAGTGAACACCGTACAACAATCCTCGTATGGCAAGATGGACGTTTCAAAACTGCCGACCTTGCGTGCGATGGTGACGATTTCCTCCTTGTCAAGTCCGATGCAGGGACGGAAAACGGGCATATTCACCGCATTGTCGGTGACGGCGAGCGCCTGCATCGTTTGCGAGGCGACCTGTCCCATGCTCTCACCCGTGATGAGTGCGCCGCACTCGTTTGCGAGGGCGATTTTTTCCGCTATCGCCATCATATATCTGCGAAGCAGAAGCGTGAAATAATCCTCACAGCACGCGCGGGAAAGCTCCTCTTGAATCTTCGTAACGGAAACGACGTGAAGCTTGATGCTTCCCGCCCACGCGCTGACTATTCGCGCAAGCTCGATGACCTTTTCGCGCGCCTGAATGCTCGTGTAGGGGAACGCCTCAAAATAAACGGCTTCAAGCTTAACGCCGCGCTTTGCCATCATATAGCCCGCAACGGGGGAGTCGATTCCGCCCGAAAGCAGAAGCATACCCTTGCCGTTTGAGCCGACGGGCATACCGCCCGCCGCCTTTTCCTGACCTGCGCTGATGTACGCCGCCCTCTCGCGTATCTCGCACTTCACTACCACGTCGGGCGTGTGGACGTTAACGCGAAGGTGGGGGAACGCCGACAAAATCGCCGCGCCGAGCTGTGCGCTGACCTCGCCCGAATCCATCGGGAAGGTCTTGTCCGCGCGCTTCGTTTCCACCTTGAAGGTGCGCGCCGCGCCGAGAGCGTCGGCAAGGTACTCGACAGCCTTCGCCTTGATATCGTCAAAATTCTTTTCGGCAACGCCGCAACGGCATATTGCGATAATGCCAAAGGTCATGCTTGCCACGCGGTACGCCGCGTCAAGCACGGCGGCATCGTAATCCTCGCGCGGCTCGATGCGGATGGTGCTTTGCGCACGGATTATGTCAAAACTGCCGATGCCCGACAGTCTGTATTTCAGCTCGCGGCAAAGAAGTGCCTCGAACGAGGCGCGGTTTGCGCCCTTTAGCGCGATCTCGCCGTATTTGCAAAGAAAAATCTCTTTCATCTTATTCTTCCTCTGTGTTTTCTTCGCCCTCGGCTATCTCCTCGGCAACTCCGTCGGGAACGAGCAGAGCCGAAGCCTCGTCAAGTCTGTTTTCGGGAACGAAGAAATCGTAGCCGAACATCGAAAAGCCCATTACCACGCTTCCAACGCCCACGCCCTTTTTATCTCTGACGAGATATGGGATATTCTCCGACTCCAGAATGCTCTGGATGAGCGCCGCCTCCGCGTTATCCGCGGCGGTGATGAGAAGCTCGTATTTTGCCTCTGTTTCGTTATTTTGCGTTTCCTGTGCGCTTTTGCGCTTAAAAAGACCAAACATAGCTACCTCGCTTAATCCTTGTAGTAGTTGGGGAAGAGCTTTTCCCAGACCTTCATACAGCCGATGGTGTCGGCAATAGAGGTGTGCGCAACGCCGTCCCACTCTATCTCAAAGCACGCCATAGCGTCGGTAAGGCTTGCGTGCTCGATGTCGGGGCGGTGCTCGTGAATATAGCGAACGAACTCGTTAGCACAGCATCTTATCTTGCCCTTCAGCTCCTCGCGCTCCGCCTCGGTGTCGTATATGTACTTGATATGGCTGTAATCGGTAGAAACGCCGTAGGCGATGATGTTGTCCGCCTCGGCAAAAATGCGCTTTATTTCGGGGGTAAGCTCCTCAAGAGTAGCCGCGCCCGCGGTCATTTCGGGGGTGATGCCGTGTATCTTTTCGGTGCGCTTCCACTTTTTCGTGTGAGTGGGGCGCACGAGAGTGTCCATTATCTGCTCGCCGCGCGCGTTGAAGATGCTTATGGAGATTATCTCGTCTCGGTCGTAAAAGCCCGTAAGCTCAAGGTCGAAGAAAAGCACGCGATCGCGGCTCATTCCGTACGCCTTGGCGCGGTGCGCGTCGCCCTCGGCGCGACGGACGGCAAGCTCCTCCTCGTAGCAGGCACGGCAGAGCTTCTTTTTAAATCTCACGTCCTTGCCGCATTTTACGCAGTTCAGCGGCGCGCGAAGGGACGTGGCTTTGTCGTAAAGATAAACGAGACTTCTGTCGCGCTTGCGTGCAAAGGCAACGGGCTCTTCAAAAAGGTCAAGGTGCATAGCCGCCATTCTGTCCGCGCTGTAGTAGCCGAACTTCGCCGCGTGGCGCACGGTCATACGCTGTATCTCGTTGCCCGACGGCAGAGTGAGCGTTTCCGCCTTGATATCGTCACTGCACCAAAGGTCGGGGTCAGCGTCCTCGACTCGCGCGGGGTCGAACCACAGCATCATCGTGCCGTCCTCAAGCTCGGAAAACGCCGCGGGCGTTGCGGCAAGATGCATAAGAGTAAGATCGTTTCTGGTAAGATAATTTTTTGCTTGCGCGTCTCGGTGGCTGATGGGCGAAACTACAGCTCCGGAGCGCAGTCTGACACTTTGCTTCATGTCAAGACCTCCGTATTCTTTTAATTTATTTCGTCTATGCGGCTGCCAAACCGCATATATCGTTATCCAAATTATAATTATATCATATTATTTTAGATATTACAATAAAAAATGAAAAAATAAATAGCACATAAGTGAAGTTGCGCCTATGGCGCAAATGATGTACGGCTCTGCCGTAATGATGTTGCCTTCGGCAAATGATGTGGGCTTACGCCCAATGATGTTGCGGCGTTGCCGCAAATTAAGGAAGCTTTTGGCTACGCAAAAAGCAAATAATAAAACGAAAACGGTCAAGGCCGCGGCTTTGTCCGTTTTTTCCTTAATATTTCGCGTAGCGAAATATATCATTACATCATACGCGAAGCGTATATCATATTTGCCGAAAGGCAAATATATCATTTGAAAACGGCTTTGCCGTTTTCAAGTGAAGCCGCAACTTCACTTACCCAATGGGGTGCTCTTTCTTCTTTCTCTTAACGCACAGCGTTGCCGAAGCAATTACTGCGGGAACGAGGGCAAAGCCGATAGCCGAGCCGCATCCGCCCTCCTCGGTAGCCGAGGGAGTGGTCGCGGGAGCGTCGGTCGCGGGGGGAGTTACCTCGCGCGGGAAGTCAGCGAGCGAGAGAGTCTGCTCGTAAACGATAGCGCCCGTGCTGTCGGCAGCCTTAACGTCAACGCTGTCGCTCTTTACAGTCAGCAGGGAAACGGTGTATTTTCCGTCCTTGAAGCCGCCCGCCTCGACGTTCACGACGCCCTGCGTGTCGTCAACGGAAAATCCGCCGCTGCACGCGCTGATAACGAGGGGCGCACCCTTTGCGCGAAGAATTTCCATCCATTCGTTGTCGATAGCCGCCTCGTGAGAGATAACTACGACGTCCTTGGACTCTGCGATTTGGAGCGATTTCAACCACTCGGTCTGCTTTTCGCGGATAAGCTCGGGCAGAATAAGCTCGCCTGCGTTCTTTGCGCAATGCTCGCAAAGCGCGGCGTTGTCAAGTACGATAAACGTGTGGCTTGCGGTGCTGAACGAGTAGTAGCGCTCGCCCGTTTCGGTGTGCAGATAGAAGCCGAGGCGCGAGGCGTAATCGCCCTTCATATCTGCCGCGCCGCGCGTGTAAACGACGGGGTGAGTACCGCCCGAAGCCGCGTGGGTAGCCTGAAGAACGCCGTCAATGCCCTTCATCTCGGCGATATCGGCAACGCTGTCGCCGTTTACCGAAATTATCGCGGGATTGCTTCCGAGTGCGGCGACGGCGGCGGAGAGACGAGTCAGCGCGTCGTCCGCGGTATTAACGCCGATATCGGGGCAAACGAGAATGGGAATTTCGGTGGTTGCGGTGTTTTTCTCGAATTTATAATATTCGCTTACCGCCACGCTTCCGCGCGAGTAGGAGTAGCCCGAATTTGCGCGCATATTGAAGCACGCGACGCGGTAGGAGTTGCCGTTAAGGTGTGCCTTTGGCACTTTTACCGAGTGTACGGTGTCGGTCGTGCGGATAAATCCGCCCGCCTCGTCGAATACTTGATACAGCTTTCCGCCGAAGTTATATTCGACGTACGCGCCTCCCGCCATCGAGGTCGACCAAACGATAGTGTAATAATTGCCGCCCGTTTCAAAAACGGTAGGGCCTCCCGTTACCTTGTTAGAGCCGCCCGCTCTCGTTTCGCTTCTTTGATTCAAGCCGAAAACGGGGGTCTTGGGAGTGCTTGGCGCGCTGAATTTATTTTGAATGGTAAAGGTCTTGCTCGCCTTTATTGAGCCGCTTGAGCTGGTCGCAACGTATTTTATCTTGTTGCCGTTAAACTCGTAAAGTCCGGCGGCGCTCTGACCAAGCACTACCTGCTCGAACTGGAGTCCGTTGTTGCCCTTCGCCTCGAATCTGAAGGTGTGGTCGTGGCCGCAGATACCGAGCTGGAAGCCGAGGTGGCCCATGCTCTTGGAAAGGTTTACGGTCTTACCCGCAAGGGTGCTGAGGCGGGGAATGTGGTAGATGGCAAGTCTGAACGCGAGGTCCTTGCGCGGAGGAAGGCTCTTGAGCCACTCGCTCTGCGCCGTAACGTATTCCTTGCAGTTTGCAAGTCCGCCGTATCCCTCGTAGAAGTCGCCCGCCTCCTCGGCGGTGTCGATTACTACGCCGTAAAGAGGTCCGTACTCGAAATCAAAGTAGAACTGACCCGTCTCGGTCTTGAAATACTCAAGGAGCATAGTTCCGTACGAGCCGCGAGTTTCGTGGTTGCCGTGACCGTAAACTATGGGGAAGCGTCCGCCCGTGGCGTTAGCCATAAGGGGGAAGAATTTGTCAAGCATATCGCTGCGCTTGGGGAGGGCGTTTACGATATCTCCCGTGAACACGACGATGTCGACGTCCTTGCCCTTGTGCGCTTTGGCAACCGCCTGCGTGGTTTTAAGACCCTCGTGCGTGTCGGTCATTTGAAGAACGTTTACCGTTCCCGAGCCGTCGTAGCCCTTGAAGGGTATCTCGCCGCTCGAAATGGTCGCGCCGAAGGTAACGCCCGAGGCGTTGTTTGCGGTTACGACCTGCGAGTAAACGGTGTAGGTGTTGTTTGAAAGATGCTCACGGGGCACTTTTACGCTATGTACGTCCTCGTAGGTGCAAATAATGCCGTCCCTTTCATCGTAAACGGTGTATTCCTTGCCCTCGTAGGTGTACTTTACGTAGCCCGTGCCTCTGAAGGTGGTTACCCATATTATGTTGTAGCCGTCACCGACCTCGTAAACGGCGGGGTTAGCGCGGAAGTCGACCTTCTCGCTCGTTCCCGTCTTGTTAAGACCGAACGTGTCAACGTCAAACGCGACCGTCTCTGCGGCGGATGCGCTGAAGCTTATTACGCCGACGAATGCGGAAACGATCATAAGCGTCGACAAAAATGCGGATAATAGCTTTTTCATTTTGCTTGATTTTCTCCTTTGCGGTTTTGGTGTTAATGTTGATTCATAATTATAATACCATTTTTCTTATTGATTTGTCAATATAAAAGAAACAAATTTCTCGCAGAACACGGCTTTCAATGAAATATTTTGCTTGCGCAAAATATTATATTAAGGAAGCTTTTTGCAAAGCAAAAAGCGTTTTATAAAAACAAAAGTGGTTGAAGCGCGGCTTCAACCACTTTTTTCCTTCATATTTGCCGTAAGGCAAATACATCATTCATCATACGCGAAGCGTGCATCATATTTGCCCGAAGGGCAAATGCATCATTTGAAAACGCTTCGCGTTTTCACCACTCCTGCCGCCAAAAGAAGCGCCGCGCCTGCGATCGGGTAGGCGATGAGAAGGTCGGAGTCCGTTCCGTAAATTTCAAGCACGCCCGAAAGAATACTGCCGACCGTCAGCGTGGCAACGCCGTACGCCCACAGGCGCGCGGACGCGCCCGACGGTACGATACGCTCCGTGCGCCCTGCGCCAAACGCGCAAACCGTGAAAAACGGAAACGCGCCAAGGCACAAGGGATAAACGAATGCATACACCATCGCGTTTGAGTAAACGCCGTGGCTGAAATGCTCGTATACAACACCGAAAACAAGGCAAAAAAGCGATATCGCAAGGTATACCCAGCCTGCAACAAGTCCGCGGCGTGCTTTATCAGTAACCGACGTAAACAATGTCGCTCACCTCTCTTTCGGAAATTTTTTTGCCGTTGGTGGTGGGGTTGTTTATGACCTTTCCGCCGAAATACATAGTGGACGAGCCGCCGCCGTCAAGATTATACGCGACGGTCGCGCCAAGCCCACGAAGGAAATTCGCCATTTGATAGAGCTTCAGACCCTTGCTCTCGCTCGTGCGCCCGTCCGATACGACGAGCAGGTAGTGAAGCGGCTCAACGTACGCTATCGCCGTGCGCGGATTGTTCGCCATCGACTGGTCGACCTCGTCGCGCTCACCGACCGTTACCTTGCCGTCGACTATGAGCGACGGCCCGAAGGAGAGGACGTTGTACGCGCCCGCGGCGAGAAGCTCACGCGCGGATGAATTTTCCTCATTCACGACGGAGAACGAGCCGTCGACGAAAATCGCAAGCGCCTCGCGCTCGTCAGCCGCGCTCTCGCGGTAGAGCACGCCCTGACGAATAACGAATCCCGCGCGTCGCGCGCCGTAGTAATCGCCGTTGACGGCGAGAATGGCATCGTTATTTTTCGCCATTACCGAGGTCTTTTCCTTGATATTCGAGCCGTATTTGCCCTTCGCGAGCGCGGTTTTGAGGTATTCGACGCTCGCAAGGCGCACGTCCGCGACGTATATCGTGGTATCGTGCTCGCGGTACTCGGTTATTTTTATCGAAATATTTTTGTCGGTGTAGGAGTTATCCGTCCACACCGCCTCGTCGGTGAAGTTTTCTTCCCAATCCTGCGGGAGCGTTATTTCGCCGCTCGTGCCCGTCGGCTCATTCACGCTCGTCTCTCGCGTGGGGAAGGTGACGTCCCCCATCGACACTATCGCGTCGCCCTCGCGAGCGATGATGAACGTGTCAAGCAAGAGGTACGCGGTGAACGCCGTCAGCGCAAGAATAAACGCTACGGCGGACAAAATGCCCTTTTTCATAATTTCTCCTTAAATGTACTTGCCGATTTTATTTACGGTATTATTTTACATATAAATATGGTTTATTTGGTAAATTTAAGGTGATTTTTTTGTGAAGAATACATTCTAAAACGCCGTAGGCGTTTTTAAGTGCAAAGTGCAAATGTGCAAGCACTTGCCTTCGGCAAGCGTGCAAAGTTTAGGAGGCTTTTTGCGGAGCAAAAA
>JAZPZM010000094.1:0-7371 GCA_045544735.1 Eubacteriales bacterium | reverse complement strand
GAATCAAGCAGAGTTTTAGTGAAATTTTTTGAGCTTTACTACAACTCTGATCGACTTCATTCGGGTATTGGTTATCTTACTCCGAATGAATATTTTCAAAAATTAACTCTTTAATTTGTCTACTTTTCTTGACAAGTTTCTTGAAAAATGAATAATACAAACGAAAATCCGCCCACTTCCGTGAGCGGATCTTCATTTGGAGCTGGTAATCGGACTCGAACCGATGACCTGTTGATTACGAATCAACTGCTCTACCAACTGAGCCATACCAGCAACGCAATATATTATATCACATAAAAAACCATTTTGCAAGTGTTTTTTTATTTTTCTTGCGAAATGCCGAAAAAATTTTTCGGCATTTCGCATTATTTTAGTTTATCATCTTGAATTGCGCGCCGTAAAGGGAGGCGTAGAAGCCATTTTTAGCCATAAGCTCGCCGTGTTTTCCCTGCTCCACTATTTTGCCGTCCCTCATAACGAGTATCTTGTCGGCGTTTTTGATAGTGTTTAGTCTGTGCGCAACGATGAATGACGTTCTTCCCTTCATCATCTCGGCGAACGCATCCTGAATCTTTATTTCGGTGCGCGTGTCGATAGACGAGGTCGCCTCGTCAAGAATGAGCATCGGCGGCAGAGCAAGCATAACTCGCGCAATACAAAGGAGCTGTATCTGTCCCGCCGACAGCACGCTTCCGTCCTCGCCGAGCGGCGTGTCGTAGCCCTGCGGCAGACGCGTGATGAATTTATGGGCGTGAGCCGCCTTTGCCGCGGCGACGATCTCCTCGTCGGTCGCATCGGGCTTGCCCATTGCGATGTTTTCCCTAACGCTTCCCGACGACAGCCAAGTGTCCTGAAGCACCATTCCGAAGCACGCGCGAAGCTCACCGCGTGATATTTTTGAAATGTCCTTACCGTCAACGCAGATGCTTCCGCCCGTGGTATCGTAAAAGCGCATAAGGAGATTTATCAAGGTGGTTTTTCCGCATCCCGTAGGACCGACTATAGCTATGCGCTGACCTGACGAAGCCTCAAAATTGATATACTCCATAAAAGCCTCGTCGGTGTAGCTGAAGGCAACGTCGCGCGCCTTAAGCTCGCCCTTTACGGAATCGGGTGAGATAGAAATCTCTGCGGTCGTTTCCTCCTCCTTGGCGTCGAGGAACTCGAACACACGCATTGCGGATGCCAGCGAGCTTTGAAGCTCCGCAAGCACACTTGAAAGCTCGTTAAAGGGCTTTGCGTAGTTTTGAGAATAGGTCAAAAGGCAAGATATCTCGCCCGCGCTGATCGCGCCTCCGCTTGCGATGGAGAGAAGTCCGCCCGCAAGCGCAACGCCGCCGTAAACAAGACTGTTGACGTATCTCGTCGCGGGATTCGTTATCGAGGAATAGAACACAGCGCGCGTGGCGGTCTTGCGATAGTCCTCGTTTATTTCGTCAAACGCGGCAATGCTATCCCCCTCGTGCGAAAACAGGCTGATGACCTCCCTGCCCCCAATCGCCTCGTCGATAACGGCAGTTTGCTTTGCGGCTATTGCCGACTTTTTACCAAAGAGCGAAAACGTGCGGTTGGCAATAAATGCGGCAACGAGCATCGACATCGGCGTAAGAACGCCCACGACGATGGCAACCACGGGGTTTATAAATATCATAAACACAAGCGTAACTATTATTCCTATCACGCTTGAATACAGGTCGATAATACCCGTCATAAGCCCCTCGGAGAGCCTGTCGGTGTCCGCGATAACGCGCGAGAGTATATCGCCGCTTTTGTGCGAATCAAGGTACGATAGCGGCAGATTTTGTATCTTTCGGATACACGCCGCCCTGATATTATGCGTGATGGACGCGCTGATGCGCTGTCCGACAAGGCGGACGAGCCAATCGAGCAGTGCGCCGCCCACGGCAAGCGCAAGCATTATGGGTAAAAGCGAGAAAACGCCTTCGATATCTACCTTTCCCTCTCCTATCGCGAGGTCGATAGCATCACCGACAAGCATTGGGATAAGGTGCGCCATAACGCTTGAAGCGGCGGCAAAGATGAATGCGAGAACAAAGAACGCAAGATACGGCTTTGCAAAGCGCAAGAGCCTGCTCGTCGTTGCGCGTCGTTGCTCGGGGGTGAGGATAGATTTCTTTTTAGCCATTTTCCTGCCCCCTTTCTCCGTATTGCGAGAAATATATCTCGCGGTAAACGTCGCAATCCGCAAGTAGCTTGCCGTGCGTGCCAAGTCCTACGGCGTCGCCCGCATCAAGCACCAATATCTGCTCTGCATCCATAATGGACGACGGTCTTTGCGACACTACTACGATTGCGGGATGATAGTCAAGGGCGGCAATGTTTGTGCGCACCCTGAGATCGGTCGCGTAGTCAAGCGCCGAAAAGCTATCGTCAAGTATAAGAAGTTGCGGCTTGCGCACAAGCGCGCGGGCGATAGTGAGTCTTTGACGCTGACCGCCCGAAAAATTCGCGCCGCCCTGCTCCACGGGGATATCAAGTCCGCCCTTTTCCTCAACGAATCCGAGCGCATCGGCGGCAAAAAGCGCCGCCTTTATCTCCTCGTCGGTAGCATCAGCGTTGCCCCATCGCATATTTTCCGCAACCGTTCCCGAAAACAGCCTTGCGCTCTGCGGAACGACGGCTATTCTGCGCCTTAATTCCGCTATCGGCCAATCCTTTACGTCAGCGCCGCAGAAAAGCACCTCGCCCGCCGTTGCATCGTACATACGCGGAATAAGGTCGATAAGGGTGGTTTTGCCCGATCCCGTACCGCCGAGAATTCCGATAGTCTCGCCCGAAGAAAGCGAGAAGCTTACGTCCGAGAGGGAGTCGCCCGATGCCGAGCGATATTT
The DNA here is from genome assembly GCA_045544735.1 of Eubacteriales bacterium. Lineage (GTDB taxonomy): Bacteria > Bacillota > Clostridia > Oscillospirales > CAG-272 > CAG-390. The sequence continues at coordinate 4,519 of JAZPZM010000094.1, read as the reverse complement.
GAACGAGGTATTCTTAAATTCAAGCACGGGCGCTCCGCTTGGGATCGTGGGAAGCTCGTTGGGAGAGTCCTCGACGGGAAGCGAGAGCGTTTTGCCGATTCTCTCGGCACAAGCGGCGGATTTCGTAAGCGTAACGATGAGGTTGGCGAGCTTTATAAGCTCGACGAGTATCATCGTCATATACTGATATATAGCAAAAAGGTCGCCCTGACTGATCCTTCCGCTGTCAACGGCGAGCACGCCGTTTTTGACAAGCATTATAATAGCGATATTGACGATTACATAAGTAAGAGGATTTAAGAGCGCGGAAATGCCCGACGCAAAGACGTTCTTTTTCTTATGCTCGTCGTTTGCCTTGTCAAAAGCCTCGATCTGCTCGTTTTCGTGCCTGAAGGCGCGTATAACGCGAACGCCGCGCAGGTTGTCGCGCGTGTGGCGGGTAAGTACGTCAAGCTTTGCCTGAACGTTCGCAAAAAGCGGAATGCCCCAAAGAATTATAACGAAAATGACGACTGCCAAAACGGGAACTGCCGCAAGGAACACGAGTGCTATACGCCAATCGTTGAGGAACGCCATTATCATCGCTCCAAAGACGATGAAGGGCGAGCGCAACAGAAGGCGCAGACCGATGTTTATTCCGTTTTGAAGCCTGTCTACGTCCGCCGTTAGGCGTGTGAGCAGAGTTGCCGAGCCGAGCGTGTCGGATTCAGCACGCGGGAGCGACAGCGTTCTCTTATAAAGATCGCGGCACACGGCGCAAGAAAAGCCGACGGCGGCTTTTGCGGAAAAATACTGCGAGGTGATAGAAACCACGACACCGACCGTGCCGAAAAGCACCATAAGTCCGCACATCTGCCAGACGTACGCACTTCTCCCCTCTGCTATTCCCACGTCGATTATCTCCGCCACGAAAAGCGGTATCATAAGCTCAAGAAGTGCTTCGAGCATCTTCATAAACGGTGCGGCGACCGCCTCGCGCCGATAGCCCTTAAAATATTTCCACAGCTTTGACATTTTTATCTCCAATATGTCTTTTTGAAACTTTATCCTATCTATTATAACAAAAAATCATTGCTAATGCAATGATTTTTTGAAAACACAGTATGGAGATTTCTCACGTTACTGCATTATTTATTTTGATGCAATTACTTTTTTGCATTGTGAACGACAACCTGCGGGAACGGAATCTCGATTCCTGCGGCATCTATTGCAAGCTTATACTCGCGATTCATCAGGCGTTGCGCGCGGAAAATATTTGCCTCCTTGATGGTGGCAGTTATTCGAAGCACTACCGCGCTATCAGCCAGTGACTGCACACCCATATATTCGGGACGCGAAATAAAAACATCCGGATATTTTGCAAACAGAGCATCACTTGTTGCTTGGACAACCTTTTCTGCATCGGGTATATACGTACCGTATGAGATACTAACGTCGCAAATCGCAAGTGAATTGTCGGCGCTTCTGTTTTGAATATTGCGTATGTCGGAGTTATTGACGATCTTGTAGTTTCCACCCGTATCCATTATAGCCGTCGTGCGTGCGCCGATCGACGTAATCTCTCCTCTGAAATCATCAAGGACTACGATATCGCCTACGTTGATCCTACCCTCGATCATTATAAAGATACCCGTCACCACATCTTCAACAAGGCTCTGCGCGCCAAAGCTGAGCACCAAGGCTACGATTCCGACACCTGCAATAGCGGCTGTAACGTCGACTCCGAGTATGGCGAGCGCCCAAATGACGGCCAGAATAAGACCTATACATTTAACAAGACTTCCCGTGAGCGCGGACACGGTGCGCAATCTTGCGCTTCGCCTTCCGAAAAGTGAGAAGATAAAAGACACGAAGCTCGCTATCCAAAGGCAAGCCGCGAAGGCAAATATCGCTGCAACAAGACGCGGAAGCGTTATTGCAAAGCTACCTGATGCGGCGATATGGGAAAAACACCCCATAATCGTTTCCTTTATCTCTCCTCCGACAATATCTGTAGTGGCGATAACAACGCCTGACGCTACAATAAGCGTGAGGATAAAAAATCCAAATATAGAAGATGCTCTGCGTTTTTTCATTTTCTTTATTTCCTTTCCTGAATAATTAAGCTAACCCGCACCACTCTGTCATACGGAATTCGTAATTGTCGATTACGAAAACTATAGTGACCTCAAGACTTACCGAGGTTTCGTCCTCATTAAGAGTGATTTGTGGTATAACGGTGTCAATGGTGGAGAATTTAAGTTTTGAGTACGTCTTATTAAATGCCGTTCTATCCGCCTTGATTCCGTTATCATCGCAAACGTCTATCTTTATGGACTTAATATTGGCATCTATAAATACGTCTCCTACAGAAAACCATACGTCATATTTGCCCTCAACAACACCCGGAGATGCCGACGGCATAACGCTTGCGGGGTAGCCGTATTGGCTGACAAGCACGTTGACGCTCTGCGTTTTTGCCACGCCGTTCAGCTTGTATGAGAAAATTACCTTGTATATTTCGTATTCCTTATTACCAAGCTCAGGAAGATTCTCAACGTGTCCCCAAAGCCAAAACTCATTGTCTTGACCGCTGATAGAGACGTCGCCAAGCTTCTTTCCGCCCTTCGTAGCGAATATTGCGGTTATATTTTTCGCATCGTTAGGTGTGATAGAGCCATCAAAATCAAGTGTGCTTTGCCATTCAAAGAAAGCGGGAACGTCATTAATGACCATATCCTTTGGTGGCTCTTTGATCGTAATTTTTTTCGTTTGGGATACCTCGCCACGCTCGCCGTTAGTTTCATACTCTATCTTGACAGTTATATCATGAGAACCAACAGAAAGCTCGCCAAGTGTTAGAGTATAATTGTTTCTTGTAGATGAAATCTTTTTATTATTATTCAAAACGGTAATCGAAATGATCTCCGAATCATTTGGGATAACGTCCAGTTCAAGCGTTGCAGAACGATCAAGCGGCGCTTGCTTTGCACTGAATCCCGAAAAGACAAGCGGCACGTAAATTTTTTGCACGGTGAAGTTTGCATCAACAGAAATGCTTTCTTCGACTCCGCCTAAAACGTAATCAAGCTTGAGTGCGCAAGTATGCTCGCCAACAGAAAGTTCCGACAAGACCGCCTTATAACACGAGCCGTCATAGAGAAAGAGATATTTTTTGCCATTGAATAACAGCGAAAACGATCTTGGCGTAGCATCGTTAAGCTCCAGCTGCGTTGAAACGGTCACTATGTATTTGCCTTCCATTTGGGTAATCTCTATCGGAGCTATTACAGGAGGAATTGGCGCGGGTGTCGTTTCGGGCGGCGTGGTTTCGGGCGGTGTCGTTTCGGGCGGAGTAGTTTCGGGCGGAGTAGTTTCGGGTAGCGCCGTTTCGGGCGGTGTGGTTTCCGTTGGCCGCGTTTCAGGCGCTTGCGTCGATTCCGCAGGGGGAACGCTTGACTCTTCCGCTTTTATCGGGGGAGTTCTGAAATTAAGCGTTTTGAGAAGCTCTCCGTTTCTAATTATTTGTACAGTATAATACTCATCCGAAGAAAGCCCCAAAAACGGCATTGAGCCTTTTTCGTGCGGCAATGGCGCGGAAATTATTTCCTTGCCATCGCAAAGCATTCGGTAGATTATCTCATCCTCGGGCACAAAACCCGCTTCCCCGCTCGCGTCGAAGAAAAACTCCGCGCTCGTGGCAGCTACGTTATCCACGTAAAAGCCAAGAGGTGATGCAAGTGCTATTGCCGCAACCACCACTGCAGCCATGACCGTTAGCACGGATGCGACCGATACGCTTATCTTCTTCCTCGGCGCATTTTTATTAACGTAGGGGGCTATTTCAGGACCTTCCGTCTGATGCGGAAAGCTACGGTTAAATTCATAACTATACTTGTTTCCCATATTCCCCTCCTTAACAAAATGTTTACAATTACATTATAACATCATCTTGGTGGAATGTCAATGCCAAAAAGAATAAATAGAGTTTTTATTGCGTTTAAAAATTTCATCGGCAAAAAATACAACGTTTAACGGAATACGCCCGCGCAAATACTAAAGCAGCACACTATATATACAAAGGAGAAAAGATGTCTGTGCAAAATATAAATATTCAAAGCATCGAGGCTCTAAAAGCTCAAAGCAAGCCGCTTTTAGTTGAGTTTTACAAGGATAGCTGCGGTCCATGTCGCGCGCTGTCACCTGTTATAGACGAAATCGCAAGCGAAAGGGATGATCTCATCGTAGGCAAAGTGAACGTAGAAAGCGAGCCCGCGCTTGCCGCCTCCTTTGCCGTGCGCAGCGTACCGACCGTCATTGTTTTACAAAATGGCAACATTATATCTCGCGCCGTAGGACTGCATCGCAAGGATGAAATACTCGCTCTTTTAGAAAAACTCAAGGCGTAAATAAAAAGGGGCTGTCTCAGTTAGATGCAGAAGTCGCGATTTTCCCGTCGTCGGCGTACGAGGGTACGCCAGAGGGCAAAATCACAGCTAAAAAATACGTATAAAAATCGAAATCCGTGAGGATTTCTACC
>JAZPZM010000093.1:0-5621 GCA_045544735.1 Eubacteriales bacterium | reverse complement strand
TGGCTACAGAAATTTACTATTTCAATAGTGGCAGGGCAATTACCGCAAGTGTGGGATAATTCGACGAGCCTATAGGCTCAGCGTGTGAAATGCCCCAAGGGGGCTACCGCAAGCCACCAGCACGGCTGGTGGTCATGACTTGAAAAAAATTTTAAAAATATATGCAATAAAAGTGAGGGGTGGTGTATTAACTATATGAAGAAATATATATTATGCTACGAAAAAGTTCATTTTTGGAGAAATGTTTGGATAAAATATACAAAAATGCTTGACTTTTTTTCTCCGTATGATATAATATTACTATGTTTTTAGGAAGGAGAATTTGATGAAAACAAAACTTCTGAAGCGAGTGTCGACATTGCTACTCGCCTTGGCGTTGATCGTGACTCTTTTGCCGATCGGCGCTTTTGCAGCCCCTTCGTATACGATCTCTGTTTCCAGCTGGAAGACTTTTAAGGATAGAGTAAATCGCAATTCAAGCTGGAATGGCGGTCCTTCGGGTTCGTATAAGCTTACCGCAGATATAACGATCCCCGCAGGCGAATCCGTTACTACAACGTTCACGGGTACGTTTGACGGAAACGGACACACCATTACCACGTCCGGCACTATTTTTAACACGGTAGGCGCGGGTGCAACTATTAAAAACTTTACGGTCGAGATGCCGGGTGACTCCTCAAGCTCGATATCCAGCACTCCCGTCGCGTATTCGATAAATGCTTCGAATACAAATACGATCACGTTCCAAAATATAACTAACAACGCAAACGTTACGATTCCTTCGGGCTCTACGGCATACGGCGCGGGAATCGTTGGCAGGGTTTCATCCAATGCTACCGTTGTGTTTGAAAACTGCGTAAACAACGGACATATCACTTCCGCTAACCAAACGGGCGGTATAGTTGCGAATGCCCCTGATACAAGCACCTACAGTGCTTCTCTTTCGTTTAAGAATTGCGTAAATAACGGAAACGTAACCACGAGCAACCTTTTCGCAGGCGGTATTTTAGGTCATAGCGAGGGCAAGGCTGATGTTTCGTTCAGCTATTGTACTAACAAGGGCGACATTCAATCCAGCGGTAACGCGGGCGGTATTTTTGGTAATTTCAGATACGGTGGCTCTACTACCTTCGACTACTGCATAAATATGGGCAATATCACCCAATCGGGAAGCAGCACCAACGCAACCTACGGCGCAGCGGGAATTCTCGGTTGCGTTCGCGACGAGGAGTCATCCTCAACCAATACGTTTACCCATTGTATAAACACGGGTGCTCTCAGCGCATCAACGGATCGCACGGGATCTCTGTGTCTTAACGCAAATTCATCAAAGCTTTCTTATTCCGATTGCTATTACGTTTCCGCAACGGATGAATTCATCAGCGGTGCATCCCCAATTCTCGTGGGTAACGCTGATTTTGCCGCCGAGCACGGAATTGAGCTGACTCTTGCGGCACTTGACTTTGCTATCGTATGCAAGGACTCTCAGATCTATATAATCTACGGCTCATCTGCGGCTCTTACGAGCGCTGTGCTTTATTTTGATGCCAATTATATAAACGGCTCAACTAATAAGATAACGATAGAAGAGGGAACTGTTGACATAGTTAGATCCGAGTACGAGTATTCGGGCATTCAGATAAACGGTGTATATCTTTGCGATTACGTTATCGTTTATCCCTCCGATTGCGACCTCATAACCTACTACGCTGGCTTTGCGCTTGCAGACGATCTCAGACAAAGCTCTGGCATTGATTTGAAGGTCGTTCCCGATACTACCGCAAAGACCGATTACGAGATACTTATCGGTGTTACCAACCGTCAGGAATCCATCGACGCATCAAAGATCTCCCTTCAGGATGACGAGTACATTCTTTGCATAGACGGCACGAAGATCGTTATGCAGGGCAAGGATTATATGGTCGCCGGCGGCGCAAGTGCGCTGATACATTCGTATATCGACGTTGATACGGACGGCAACATCATCAACCTTCCTACTTCTCCCGTTCCCAAGACCTTCCGCTTCCAAAGACCTACCTCTGCTATCCTTATGATAGGCGACGGCATGGGACAGAATCACATCGATATGGCGAAGAATAACGGACTTGAGGCGTTTGTCGCCGAGAGCCTGCAAAGCTTCTCCTGGTGTACGACTTATTCGACCTCCGTGTCTCTCGGTAAGGCGTCTTATACCGACAGCGCGGCTTCGGGTACTGCTCTTGCTACGGGCTATAAGACTCTCAATAACTACGTCGGAGTTGACGAAAACGGAAACATTCTTACCAACGTTCGCGAGATGGCTTACGCCTCCGGCGCAAAGACTGCGATACTTACCACCGACGTTATCACGGGCGCAACTCCCGCATCCTTCCTTTGCCACAACGAAAGTCGTAGTGCCACCTCGGCTCTTCAGTCCGAGATAGACGCTCTTATTGACGCCAATATGGTGGACTACTGCCTTGGCACTAACGACGCGGACGATCTTACCGAGCGCACCCGCGATGCCCTTGCGGCAGTTTCGGGCAATAACAGCACGTTCTTTGCTATGATCGAGGGCGCTTACATTGACAAGTATTCTCACTCAAACGCAACGTCTGACGTTATTCATTGTGTTGAGCGCTTTAATGATTCTATCGCGTATACGATAGCGTTTACCGTTCTCCATCCCGAAACGGTTCTCGTTATCACCGCCGACCACGAGTGCGGCGGACTTACGAGCGGATTTGAATTTACGTCGCTCAACCACACCAACACTAACGTTCCCGTGTTTGCTCTCGGCAACACAGATTCTCTTATTACCTCCGAAACGATTGATAACACCGACATCGGCTCCTTCATCGGTCAGATATTTACCAAGACCGAGAGCGAGGGACTTGAGTACACTCTCAACGACGAGGGCACGGGTTATATAGTTTCGGGAGCAGAGAATTGCACCGACGAAAAGGTCATCATTCCCGCAATTCACAAGGGACTTCCCGTCGTTTCTATCGGAAGCGGCGTGTTCGAGAACAATACCAACATCACCGCAGTTTACGTTCCTGCAAGCATCACCTCTATCGAGACTTCTGCGTTCGCAGGAGCAACGGCTCTTGAAGCTATCTATTATCCCGCCTCGACCGAGTTATGGGATCGAGTGAGCAAGGCATCCGGTTGGGACAGCGGATCGGGTAATTATACGGTCTATTGCTTTGACGGAGACGCCTTGGCGCTCGCGTTCTTCACTTTCGCCTCCGGCGCGGATATATCGGGGGTTGAATATGACAAGACCAATAGGTGTTTACGGCTTGATAGGCTTTTGACCGCCGATGATCTAAAGAAAATTTTCGAGGATTCCGCCTTGACCTTCGCAACGGCGACCGGTGATGATGCATCGGGCGCGGCGCTTGGAACGGGATACACGGTGACCTCGGAGATCGACTCAAAAACACAAACGCTGACGCTCATTGTGTTGGGCGATATAGCGGGCGACGGAGTGATAGATTCCGCGGATAGCCTTGCTATGTCGCAGTCAATGACGTCGGGCAAGCCCCTTGACGGCGTTTACGCCGAAGCGGCTGATTATAACGGAGACGGCTTGCATACAAGCGTCGACCTGCTTATGATCAAGTTGCAGGTAAAGGGTGAATAATAAATTTTTAAATGGACGACCCGCTTTTGCGGGTCGTTCATTTTTTTAAGTGGATATTTTTACTTGTAATATTATCGTCACTTTGGCGAATATATAATAGTGACAAGGGTCAGCGCGGAGGTTACCATGAGAGAGAGAAAACACAAAATTATTGCTGAGTGCAACTGCCTTCATATAGAAACAAGGCAATTTTGTATTTTTTCAGAGGATGGCGTAGCCGTAGCGCAGATAAGGATCGATGCGCCCTCGAAGGAGTCGCGCGGTATTGCGTCAAAATATTTTTCTATGCTTTCTCAAATGCAGGAAAAATATGCAAGACTCACTCTCGGTGAGCAAGCTATATCAGAATACGCGACGGATTTGGACTCGCGAAAGCGTTTTACTTTCAAAAAGTATCGCTATACAGCCAAGCTTGATATAACCTATCAGGACGAAGAATATATTTCGGTTTTGGCAGAGGCGCGGCTTACGCGGGGCGGAGAAGTGATTAGCATTGGGCGCAAGGGGACGGTCTTTACTGCGGGAGGGATGATTCCCCCCATCGAATTCGGCGTGCGAAGATTGCCTGCGGATGAGGTGTTCGTGATAAATTCCGATGCCGTCCCTTGTCGCCGCAAATACGGCAGAAGCGACGCCTACGAGACTTTTTCTGTAAAAACAAAGGGATGAAGGAATAAAATGGATATACTAAAATACCGATGCGACGCCGAAAACCTCAAGGTTGCGCTAAAATGCAGATATTTGCATATATGTCCGTACGGATTTATGAACAACAAAGGAAATTACACCGCGCGCGAGATAGTCGGCTTCGTTCGCAAGGGGGACTTCGGTGGTCTCCCTGCGAACCTTGCTGCCGCCGCGCAAACTGCGCTTGCGACTATAAATGATAGCGAGAGCGCACGGGAGTGCGACCTTATGATAGAGAGGGCAGCGTTGCTTGATGCCATTTGCGAAAGTGAGCTTATGTCTCGCTTAAACCCGCAAGAAGACGTTCCTTCTTATTATATCGCAAAGTAAAAATGCGATGAAAGATACCAGTACCCATAAAATGCTCATTTGTAAGCATACCTGACCAAAAAGATCGAGCGGAGCGTGCGAATAGTCCCAAATATTTAATAGGAGCAATTTGTTAAGGACAAGTCCCGCCGCAAGCTCAAGTGCGCTTATAAACGCTCCTCCAACGATAGCTTTGAATATGAGAGGGAGGCGGCGAAAGCGTATGTCGCTTTCAATATAATAAAAGAAAGTAAAACAAAGCGCGCCGCAAAACGCCATACTTATGTGCGACCAACCGCGCCAGATCACCTCGAGCGCAAAATAAAATACACCTCCTATAGTGGCAACTAAAAGGTATTCAAGAATTTTTTCTCTATAAAGTGTCTTGAAATTGCTATGTTTTAAACTCATTTTGGTCTCCTTCGGGTGCTTTTTTTATTATTCTTTACCCCAAAACGAGAAAATAAAAAGAAAATCAAAAAAAATCAAAATTTTTTCAATTTTTTTCAAAAAAGGGCTTGACAAAGTGAGGTGAAAGTGGTATTATATAAAAGCTGTCCGCGAGCGGACTGCGAAGGTCATTGAAAATTGAACAACAGACGAAGAAGTACAAGCACACAAGAAGTGCGAGGAAACGGTCAAAGAATTTGAGAAACACGAACTCAAAGGTAAATCAGTATGGCGAAAGTCATACGAAAGAAGCTAGTTAAGTACTAGTGCTAAGAGCAAAAGCTCTGAATAAGATTTTAGATGGACGCAAGTCCGTTTGAGATACAATGATTCAGAGAGTTTGATCCTGGCTCAGGATGAACGCTGGCGGCGCGCCTAACACATGCAAGTCGAACGGTGACGGGGACTTCGGTCCCCTGATCAGTGGCGGACGGGTGAGTAACGCGTGAGTAACCTGCCCTTATGAGCGGAATAACGTTTGGAAACGAACGCTAATACCGCATAACGCATTTTTGCGGCATCGCAGAAATGCCAAAGATTTATCGCA